>JAEWKH010000084.1 GCA_023386155.1 Pseudomonadota bacterium | reverse complement strand
CGTTGCCTGTCCCCGCCCGGCGAGGGGCGCGCTCGCGAGGCGTCGCAGATGTCGGGGTGGGGATGCGGTCCTGCCGGACGGTGCACGCAGCCGTCCGGGCAGGAGGCCCTTGGCAGCCTTGTGCGGGACCAAGTTGAAACGCCTAAAAGAACCGCGTGCGAAGGCGCCGTCCGGCTCTTCCATTCTCATCGCATTCGAGCCGGGCTGCCCGTCGCACCTCCCTCGACCCTTCAGGCCCGGCCCCGCAAGGCGCCGGGCCCAAGGGTGCTGGATCTTTGACATCGCACAGCAGGGCCATGCGTCCTCTCACCCTCACCGTCATGGCCGGGTTGAACACCTGTGCCGGCCACCCACGCCGTCGAACCCGGCGAAGCCTCCCTCGGCCCTCATCCTGAGGAGCCGCTGAAAGCGGCGTCTCGAAGGAGGGTCCAGTGCCCTCTGGTTCCTCCTTCGAGACGCAGCCTGCGGCTCCTCAGGATGAGGTGAGAGGGGATGAAAATCGGGATCATCGGGACCGATGCCCGGATCACGTACGGTGAGGTGATGACGTCGTGGGTGCCGGCCCGGACGGAACAACGAAAAAGCCCGGCGCGAGGCCGGGCTTTCGCAGCGTCAAAGGCGTGCGGATCACTGCACGAGGCGCGGGCCGCCCGTGATCGGGTTCTCGTTCTCGGACAGGATGCCGAGGCGGCGGGCGACCTCGGAATAGGCCTCGACCAGCCCGCCCATGTCCCGGCGGAACCGGTCCTTGTCGAGCTTGTCCTTGGACTTGATGTCCCAGAGGCGGCAGGAATCCGGGGAAATCTCGTCGGCGACGACGATGCGCATCATCTCGCCCTCCCAGAGACGGCCCGTCTCCAGCTTGAAGTCGACGAGGCGGATGCCGACGCCGAGGAAGAGGCCGGACAGGAAGTCGTTGACCCGGATGGCGAGGGCCATGATGTCGTCGATCTCCTGGGGCGAGGCCCAGCCGAAGGCCGTGATGTGCTCCTCCGAGACCATCGGATTGTTGAGGGCATCGTTCTTGTAATAGAATTCGATGATCGACCGGGGCAGCTGCGTGCCCTCCTCGATGCCCAGACGGGTGGCCAGCGAACCTGCCGCCACGTTGCGCACCACCACCTCCAGCGGGATGATCTCCACCTCGCGAATCAGCTGCTCGCGCATGTTCAGGCGGCGGATGAAGTGGGTCGGGATGCCGATGTCGTTCAGATGCTGGAACAGGTATTCCGAGATCCGGTTGTTGAGCACGCCCTTGCCGTCGATCACTTCATGCTTCTTGGCATTGAAGGCGGTCGCGTCGTCCTTGAAGTGCTGGATGAGCGTACCGGGTTCCGGGCCCTCATAGAGGACTTTCGCCTTGCCCTCATAGATGCGACGGCGACGATTCATAGGCGTGTACCGTGGTTTGAGAAAATCCATTTGCCGTGGCTCCTGGGGATGGTCATTTTTTAGATCCGCGGCTGGCGTTAAGCGCGGCTTTTTACCGGCGCTCCGCTTGAAGGGGCAACCTATCCGATCCCTCGGGCGAGCACAACGCGGGGAGATGGGCTGCAATCCTGCAACCTGGTGAAAGCATCGATTCAGAGATGGGGGGCGTCTGGCATCTGCGCGAGTGCGCCCTTATATCGCATGAAGGACCACGCTCACGGAGAAGAACAAGATGACCGCTTTCGACGACCGCAGGAACGCCTTCGAGAAGCAGTTCGCCCACGACGAGGATCTGCGCTTCAAGGCAACGGCCCGCCGCAACAAGCTGTTCGGGCTGTGGGTCGCCGAGCGCCTGGGCAAGACCGGGGAGGACGCGGAGAGCTATGCCAAGAGCGTTGTGCTCGCCGATTTCGAAGAGGCCGGCGACGCGGATGTGCTGCGCAAGGTCAGCAAGGACCTCGAGGCTGCCGGCCACTCGACCGCCGAGGCCGAGCTGACGGCCAAGCTCGTTCAGCTGACCGAACGCGCCATCGAGGAGATCAAGGCGGGCCGGTAACGGCCCCCCTTCAGCCCCGATCCTTCGAGAAGCCCAAGACCTGCCGAAAGGGCATCATGCCGACCCAACCAACCTTTCCCGAGCGGCTGAAGGCCGGCTCCCCCGTGCTCACGGCTTGGTGCGGCCTTCCGGAACCCTCCGTCCCCGGGATCCTGGCCCGCGAGGCGTTCGATGCCGTCGTGATGGACCTGCAGCACGGCTCCATCGACTTCGCCGCCGCCCTCCAGGCGGTGCCGCTGGTCGCCGCCGCGGGAAAGCCGGCCCTGGTCCGCATTCCGGTCGGGGATTTCGCCTCCGCCTCGCGGTTCCTGGATGCCGGCGTGTCGGGCGTGATCGCCCCGATGATCAACACCATCGAGGATGCCCGCCGCTTCGCGGGCTTCATGAAGTTCCCGCCGGTGGGCGAGCGCAGCTGGGGCGCCTATGGGGCGCTCTCCCTCTCCGGCATGGAGCCGGGCGAATACCTGGAGAAGGCCAACGACCTGACCGTCTCCTTCGCCATGGTCGAGACCCGCGAGGCTCTCGCCATCATCGACGACATCCTGGCCGTGCCCGGGATCGACGGCATCTTCATCGGCCCCTCCGACCTTTCGATCGCCCTCTCGGGCGGAACGGCCCTCAACCCCACCGGCGCCGAGGTCGATCGGGCCCTGGACCATGCGCTCGCCCGGGCGAAGGCCGCGGGCAAGTTCGCCGCCATCTATGCCGTCTCGGGCGCACGGGCGGCGGAACTGTCTGCCAAGGGCTTCCACATGGTTTCCATCGGCAGCGACATCTCCATGCTCAAGGCCGGCGCCCATGCCGCCCTTGCGGCCGCGCGGGGTTAGGTCCGCTCCCGCAGGGCCTTAGAGCATTTTTCGGCGAAGTGGACCCGGTTCGCCGTCAAAAAATGCGGCACAACAAAGAAGAGAGCTGATTCCACGCCAGTGGAAACTGCTCTAGACCGGCGCGCCCTCGCGGGATTTGACGGCACGGTAATAGGCCCAGAGCACCTTGGCCGCCACGCCCCGCCAGGGGCGCCAGGCCTCGGCCAGGGCGGTCAGGGCCTTGGCGTCCGGCCGCTGCTCGAGCCCATAGGCGAGGCGGGCCGCCTCCTGAACGGCGAGATCGCCGCTCGGAAAGGCATCCGGGTGCCCGAGGCAGAAGAGCAGGTAGACGTCGGCCGTCCAGGGGCCGATCCCCTTCACCCGCGTGAGCAGGGCATGAGCCTCCTCGGCCGCATGGTTCCGCAGGTCGTCGAGAGGAAGCCTGCCTTCGATGATCTCGGTTGCCACGGCGCGCAGGGTCCTGACCTTCCCGGTGGAAAGCCCCGCTTTGCGGAGGTTCTCGTCGGAGAGTCCGAGAAACGCATCCGGGGTCGGAGGTTCGAGGGTCTGCCTCAGGCGGTTCCAGATCGCCGTCGCGCTGGCGGTGGAAACCTGCTGGCCGACGACGATCCAGGCCAGGCCCTCGAAGCCCGGCGGCCGCCGGCGCAGTTGCGGCGTGACGCCGCTTGCGGCCAGCTTCGCCATCACGGGATCCGCCAGCGCCAGCTCGCTCAAGCCCCTCTTGAGAACCGCATCCGTTTCGAGGAGGGTGGCCATTCCTTCACATTCCTTTCCCTCGCAGGCTCCCGTGACGAAGCCGGTTTTTCGATTCGCTCCCAGCCCCAACGGGCGGCTTCATCTGGGCCATGCCTATTCGGCCCTCCTCAACGCCGACTTCGCCCGCCGCTTCGAGGGCCGCTTCCTCCTGCGCATCGAGGATATCGATATCACACGGTGCCGGCCGGAATTCGAGAAAGCGATTTACGACGATCTCGCCTGGCTCGGGCTGCGCTGGGAGGAGCCGGTCCGTCGGCAATCGGAGCATTTCGGCGATTACCACGCGGCCTTCCTGAGGCTGAAGGGGAGGGGAGCGGTCTATCCCTGCTTCTGCACCCGCAAGGATATCGCGCAGACCATCGCCAACCGGGAGGCGGAGAGCGGCCGGGACTGGCCCCGCGACCCCGACGGCGCGCCGCTCTATCCGGGCAACTGCCGGGCCATGCCTGCCGCAGAGGCCGAAAGGCGGATCGCGGCCGGCGAGCCCCATGCCTGGCGCCTCGACATGGCGGCTGCGCAGGAGCTCCTGCCGGAGCTGTGCCATTTTCGGAAGTTCGACCGGGAGGGCCGTGGGGAGTTCGTCACCGCTCAGCCCTGGCGCTGGGGCGATGCGGTCGTGGTGCGCAAGGAGATACCCACGAGCTACCATCTCTCCGTCGTGGTGGACGATGCCCTCCAGGGTGTCACCCACGTGGTCCGGGGCCAGGACCTGGAAGCCGCGACCGACCTCCACGTGCTGCTCCAGGCCCTGCTCGACCTGCCGACGCCTCTCTACCACCACCATGGCCTCGTGCTCGACCCGACCGGCGACAAGCTGGCGAAGAGCCGCCAGTCCAAGTCCTTGGCGGAATTGCGCGCGGAGGGCTTGACGCCTCAGGCGGTCCGGCAACGGCTCGGATTCGATCCTTAGATGGTGAGCCTCGACAGCTAGCCGACGCCCAGCACATAGAGCCAGACAAGCGTCGTTCCCAAGGCGAGGAAGGTCGAGAGGGTCACGGCGCTCGACGCCAGGGCCACGCCTTCCCCGTACCGCTCAGCGAAGAGATAGGCGTTGATGCCCGACGGGCAGGAGGCGAAGAGCACCGCGACGCCGGCCCAGACCGGCGGCATCTGGAACACCTGGGTGGCGAGCAGCAGGACCACGAGGGGATGCACGACGAGCTTGAGGAACGAGATCAGGGTCGGCAGCTTCCAGCCCGTCTGCAGTCCGTAGCGGCGCAGGGCGATCCCCATGGAGATCAGGGCGCAGGGAACCGCCGCGCTCGCCAGGAGGTCCATGACCTGCCAGACCGGGGCCGGCACATGGGAGGCAAAGGGGCGGCAGGCGGATCCCGCCAGGATCCCCACGACGATCGGATGGGTGAGGAGGCGGCGCAGGATCAGCAGGGGCGAGGCCTGGCGCCCCTCGGCCAGGATCGTCGCCAGCGTCATCGTGACGGGAAGATGGACCGCGATCAGGAGGAAGAGCGGGACGGCGCCCGCGTCGCCATAGGCCTTGAGGATCATCGGAATGCCGACGAAGACGGTGTTGGCCTGCCCGGCCGAGAAGCCGGCCACGACGCTGGAGACACCCTTGACGCCGAAGAAGCGCCTGCCGATCTCGGTCGCCAGGACCCAGACCACGGCGACGCCGACGAAATAGGAGATCCAGTACCCCCAGGGCTGGACGTCCGGGATCTCGGCCCGGACGAGGGTGCGGAAGATGAGGCAGGGCAGGGAGAGGGCGAAGACGAATTCCGACAGGCCTTCGCCGGCCCGCTCGGAAATGAAGCCCGTCTGGCGCGCGACATAGCCGATGCCGATCAAGCCGAAGACCGGCAGGACAATCGCGAAAAGCTCAAGCATGGGCCCTATCGCAGCTCCGCCCGCTGGGAGAGGGACGCGGAGGCGACGCTGTGGGCCATCAACTCGTTGACCTGCTCACGCTGGCGCTTGAAGTCCACCAGCCCGCGGCCCTCGAGCTCCTTCCCGCGCGGCAGGCGAATCTTGAGAGGATCGACGAAGCTGCCGTTGATGATGACCTCATAATGGAGGTGGGGCCCGGTCGAGAGGCCCGAATTGCCCACATAGCCGATGACCTGGCCCTGCTGGATCCGCTTGCCCGGGGTGATGCCCTTGGCGAAGCTGGACATATGGGAATAGGCGGTCACATAGCCGTTCGTGTGCTGGATCTCGACCCTGCGGCCATAGCCTGAGTCCCACTCGGCCTTGAGGACGGTGCCGTTGCCGGCGGCGATGATGGGAGTGCCGACCTTGTTGGCCCAGTCGACGCCCGTATGGGGGCGCGAATAGCCCAGGATCGGGTGGAAGCGCGAGCCGAAGCCCGAGCGCAGGATGCCGTCGGCGATGGGCTTGCGGATGAGGAACTTCTTGAGCGAGCGGCCCGATTCGTCGAAGAAGTCGATCGTGCCGTCCTCGCCCTGGTAGCGGTAGACGCGACGCGCTTCCCCGCCCACGGTGAGGGCGGCGTAGAGGACCTCCGGCGTGCCGTTCTCGTCGTCCGAGCCGAAGAAGATCTCGAAGGAATCCCCCTGCGAGACACGGCGCTGGAAATCCACGTCGTAGCCGAAGATGCGCACCAGCTCGTCCACGGTCTGGCGGGGCAGCTCGTTCTTGAGCGCCGTCTCGTAGAGGCTCTCGTAGAGCCGCACGCCGCCGCGGCTGCTGCCCTCGTCCTCCTCTTCCTCCGAGGCCTCGGCCACCTGCGGGCCCGTCTCGTTGGCGGGAGGCGTAACGGAAACGAAAACGCCGCGATCGTTGGTGGCGGCGATGCCCTCGATGCCTCGTTCCCCGAACGTGATCACCCGCACGATCTGCCGGGGGTCGCCGAGACGGGGCCCGGGCGCGATGAGGATGCGCAGCCTCTGGCCTTCGGCCAGGCCCTCGACCTTGATGCGGGCCGACAGGGCCGCGGTGATCGCGGTGATCTGCTCGGGCGTTCCCCCGTAGCTGCGCAGGGCCGTCTCGAGGGTTTCGCCCTTCCTGAGAATCACCTCGCGCTCCTCGACGAGGGGCGCCATGGCCTTCTGCTCGATCTTGGGGAGATCGGTCACGTTCTCGGGCACGACCCGGACCTCGATCGTGCTGAAGGGGTCGTCGACGACGCGGGCATAGCCCAGGGCGTCGCCCAGCCCCTCGGGCTGCCGCAAGGTGCGCGACAGCATCTGCTGGGCAGGGATCGCCGCGGAGGTCCGGCGCCCGGCCTCGTTGAAGACGCGCCGCTCCTCCTCCAGGATCGCGAGCACGTCGCTGTCCGTAAGGGAGGGGGCGCTCGCCGCGACGGCCATCATGGCCAGGTCTCGCCTGATCACCGACACATCCGCATCGGCCACCTCCGGGGTCGGCTCGACGCGCTGTTCGTCCATCCCCTCGGCGAACAGGCGCAGGGGGTTGAAGGGCGGGATGTCGGACGCATAGGTGCCGGCGGACAGGGAAAGATTCGTGGCGACGCGCACGAAGTTGCGCACCTTGATGGCCTCGCGCTCCCCGATCCTGATCGTCATCGGCGCCTTGAAGCTCTGGCGCGCCGAGGGCGTGAGCTCCGTCATGTTGAGGCGGTCGGACTTGCGGGCCACGTTGGAGGTCCGCTCCCCGTCGGTCTCGGAAGGGCCCCGGCCGTTGAGGGCCGCCCGTTCCGGGGGAAGGGCCGAGATCGCGGCTCCCTCGAGAGCGATATAGATGGAGGCGCCGATCAGGGCCGCGCCCGTGACGCCGGTCAGGATGCTGGCGCCGAGCCAGCGCAGGTTCACCTCCCGCTTGTCGACCTCCGGGGCGGCGGCGCCACTGGTGTTGAGCGGCGGCTCGTGCCCAAGATCGATGCCGGACGACAGAGGCGAGGCGTCCTTCCGGAGACCTCTGGCACGGCTGTCATCGGGGGGCAGGTGGCTCATGATCTCTATATACGGGTGCCGTTATGGGTGGGTTGCTGTCACAGACACCAGACGCCATCTAGCACAGGAGACGGCAACCGCACAGGTCAATAGATGAGCTTGGGCGGCCCGCCAACTCTCCAGAGAGAGAGTCCCTGGAGCACGCTGCCCGCCGCGGCCCTGCTTCATTCCGCACTGTGTCGGCAGTGAGGCAGGAGGTGAAAAAACCTGTGCGATGGGGCGGTCTGGGCAGGGACCCGACCGGCTGTCAAAAAACTTTCATGAGGGCGTTGACAGGGGAAAGGGGATGGGCCTATATACCGGCCATCGACGCCGCCGCTGACGCGAACGGCGCCCAGATCTTCCTCAGAAACCGGGCTGTTGTGCCCGACTTCGGTCGGGAACAAGCACTGTTCTGCGGGGGTCTGTTTTTATCGGTCACATCGGAAGATGTGTTGCTCTTTGACATTGTTGAGAGGGAAGAGAAGCGTAGGCGGCGGTGTCCTTGCGGGCGATTTTAGGATCGCTGTGAGAATATCGACCAGTCTTGCGCTTTGGTGAGTACACCGCTTCGGGGAAAC
>JAEWKH010000053.1 GCA_023386155.1 Pseudomonadota bacterium | reverse complement strand
AACCTCGACCAGATCGCATTCAGTGAACTCTTCAAGGTCAAGGCAGCGACACGACGGGCCGATGCGCATGACGGCTTCTGGCAGGAACTCTACGGCAAGGTGCGACGTGTGTTGCTGTTGCAGCAAGCCGTGTTCCCGACTTCGGATGTCCATTCCGGTGAGACGATCGTCCCCCCTTCCCGAAGGAATTTCGTAATGCCAGCGAAGCCATCGGTGGAACTGCTTCGTTCATCGATACCGACGAGGTTACCCTTATGCAGGTCTGGGAATGCTTTACCGCATATCGCCAGAACCGAGGCCCGACCTTCTCAACTGACGTGGACGACGTATTGCGTACCCGGCGCAACACTTGACTCCCGGACATGCGCGTCTTCGTGAACGCGGACTACAGTCAGTTTGCTGATGGTCTCCGCCGGGGCACCAATCGGTCAGCGGACCGGATCAAGCCGCAGCCATAGTCGAGGTAGTGAAGTTCTGGCAGTGGCCCGGCAACCGGGGGCAGCCTCGCCATCGGATTACCGCGTACCCGTTCGCCGCAATCGCAAGGAAGATCGTGGCGGGGCAGCGCAAGCTGCCAACTCGAGGCTTCATGAACGACGTGCATGCCATCGCTTCTTACGCTCCCTACGTAGACGCGATGTTCCTCGACAAGGAATGCGCTGGCCTGCTCAGGGAGGCGCCCCTACATGACGAGTTGAAGCTACGGGCTCGCATCTTCTCCCTGAATACGCGGGAGGAGTTCCTTGCTTACCTTGGTGAGCTTGAGGATGGGGCAGATGATGAAGTGCGGCGCTATTCGAGACGACTCTATGGCATGAATTGACTCCCATTCGATGGCGGGCGAGGACCCGTCTCGGCCTCGACGAGATCGGCACGGGGCGACTGGAAGTCCTCGGCCGTTCGGGAGAATTCTTGGATGGAGTGCTCGCCATCCAGGAAGACGGTTCGGCAATCATGGGGTAAGCTGACTTTCATATGGCTACGCCCAACGGCTCAGTTTGACCCGACCCAGACATCCAACGCGCCTACCACCACCCAACCGCCCCGGTCACATGGCCCGATGGGATCATTCGAGATGAGCTACCCTGACGAAATCAACGAAGGCGCGCAGGGCCGACGGCATCTGCCGGCGGCTGGGATAGTAAAGGTAAAAGCCGCTGTAATAGGGGCACCAGTCTTCGAGAACCCGCACGAGCCGTCCCTCTCGGATGTGCGCTTCAACCTGTTCCTCAAAGGCGTAGGCTATGCCCGTGCCAAGGAGCGCAGCATCGACCATCATGTCCTGATCGCCAACGATCAGCGGACCTGAGACCTCGACACTCACCTCGACACCTCCACGTTCGAATTCCCAGGTGTAAAGTCGCCCGCTGGCGAAACGCAGCCCCAGGCACGGCAGGCTCTTGAGATGTTCGGGAACGGTGGGCTTCGGATGCCGCTCGAACAACGCAGGTGCTGCCACGATCGCCGATCGCTGGCGCGGCCCGATCGGGATGGCGATCATGTCCTGGGCGATGACCTCCCCAAACCGGATGCCGGCATCGAAGCCCTCGGATACCATATCGACGAGGTCGTCCTCGACCACGATCTCGACCGTAATCTCCGGATACCGTTCTAGGAACCTTGCCGTGATCGGCAGGAGCGCCGTCTTGGCCGATACCCGTGCCGCGTTGAACCGCAGCCGGCCGACGGGAGCCCCGCGGAGGCTGTTGAGATCGTCCAGGGCCGCGTCGATGTCCTCGAAGGCCGGGGCAACGCGCGCGAGCAAGCGCTCACCCGCCTCGGTCAGGGCGACGCTGCGGGTCGTCCGGTTGAACAGCCGCAAATCCAGCCGCTCCTCAAGCGACTTCAAGGCGTGGCTCAGGGCGGAGGGGGTGCAGCCCATCTCGCCGGCCGCGCGGCGGAAGCTCCGGTGCCGCGCGAGCGCCAGGAACGGCATCAGATCCGAGGGCGAGATCGTGCGCATTGTTGAACTCTTCTCACTGGGCCAACGAAAAAGCAGTCGATTATCTCATCAGTCGCCTCCTTGTAAAACATCCCCACTCGCCGATTGGGGCGAGGCACGCCAGCAAGGAGAATCCCATGCGGACTTGGTTCATCACCGGCGCATCCCGTGGTTTTGGGGCTTTGATCGTCGAAAAGGCATTGGCACGCGGTGACCGGGTGGTCGCCTCGGCGCGAAATCCCCAGGCGATCACCGATCGCTTCGGCGACCGCCCCAATCTGCTCGCAGTACCCCTCGACGTGACGGACGAGGCACAGGCCCATCAGGCCGTTAAGGAAGCGATCGCCCGCTTCGGCCGGATCGACGTGCTGGTCAACAACGCCGGCTATGGGTTGCTCGGGGCGGTCGAGGAGGCCAGCGGGGCGGAGATCGAGGCCCTCTATCGCACGAACGTCTTCGGCCTCCTCGCCGTCACCCGCGCGGTGCTGCCCCACATGCGCCGCCAGCGGTCCGGCCGGATCCTGAACTTCTCCTCGATCGGAGGCTATACCAGCGGGCCCGGATTCGGGGTCTACTGCTCCACCAAATTCGCCGTGGAGGGTCTGACCGAGGCGCTCGCGGCGGAACTGAGTCCCCTCGGCATCCATGTCACCGCCATCGAGCCGGGGTACTTCCGGACGGACTTCCTGGACGCGACATCGCTCTCCGTGAGCCCGGTCGAGATCGGTGATTATGCCGAGACGGCGGGCGTGGTGCGCTCGAAGGCGGCGCAGATCAGCCATAACCAGCCTGGCGACCCCGATAGGCTGGCGGAGACCGTCGTGGCTTTCGTCGAGGCTCCCCATCCGCCGGTGAGGTTGCCGCTTGGCAGCGATACGGTCGCGGCGATCGAAGCCAAGCATCTCTCGGACGCGGAGATCCTCGCCTCATGGCGACCGGTTTCCCTGTCGACCGACTTCCCGCCCGCCGCCTAGTCGTCCTTCACACCGGGTGCCCTCCGGTCATGGAAAGGCACCCGAACCCACGGAGATGATGATGACCGTTCAGTACAGGACCGTTGATGTCGATGGTCTTCCCATCTTCTACCGGTCGGCCGGCCCGGCGGACGCGCCTGCGATCCTCCTGCTGCATGGCTTCCCCACCTCAAGCCACATGTTCCGGAACTTCATGCCGCTCCTGGCGGATCGCTTCCGCCTGATCGCCCCGGATCTTCCGGGCTTCGGCCGCTCGGCCCAGCCTGACCGATCAAGCTTTGCCTATACGTTCGACCACTTGGCCGACGTGATCGGCCGATTCACGGAGGCGGTAGGACTCGATCGCTTCGCCCTCTACATCTTCGACTACGGGGCGCCGGTCGGGCTTCGTCTGGCGGCCGCCCATCCGGAGCGCATCAGCGCTGTCATCAGCCAAAACGGCAATGCCTATGTTGAAGGCCTCAGCGAAGCATTCGATCCGGTCCGGGCCTACTGGGCCGATCCGAGCCCCGCGCGCAGGGACGCTCTCAGGGTGCTCCTCCAGCCTGAAACGACATGGTTCCAGTACCAACACGGAGTCGACGATCCGTCGCTGATCGCGCCGGACGGTCCGGCCCTGGACAATCACTACCTGTCCCGTCCCGGCAATGCCGATGTGCAGCTCGACCTGATGTTGGACTACCGGAGCAACATCTCGGCTTACCCGTCGTTTCAGGCGTATCTCAGGACGCACCAGCCGCCGTTGCTCGCCATCTGGGGAAGGCATGACCCCTTCTTCCGGCCCGAAGGTGCGGAGGCGTTCCTGCGCGACGTGCCGAATGCGACCGTCCGACTTCTGGAGACCGGGCACTTCGCGCTCGAGACCCATGCCCAGGAGATTGCGCACGAGGTCTCGGCGTTCCTCTCACGGCATGTCTGAGCCCGGGGCACAATCTTGGGCAAATGCACCGCTGCCACTCCGGTGGCAGCGGTTGCCAGCCGATTGCAGGCCCGCTGCCCGCCTTGCCGGTCGCCCTTCAGGTTGGCAAACGAACTCCCGTCAGGGCCTCGCTCAGGGTCCACAACCGCTCGGCGGATCCGGCGTCGACGGCCCATGGCCAGACCCCGCGCGCCTGGGGTTGGGGTTCCGTGTTCATGACCGCGACATCGCAGTCCTCGCAATAGAGGCCGCCCAGCCCATCGAGTTGTGGGCTCGTGGCGCACCACACCGTGGTCGCGGCGCCTTGCTCCGCATTCTTCATGCCGCGGGCCGGGTCGATGACGGGCCGACCTTCGTCGTCGATCGCACCCTGCGCCCGAATCTGTTCAGGCGACATGTGCCTGGCCAGGTTCGTGAGAATGCCTCCGGGATGAAGGGAGAACGCGCGGATGCCGTGATCCTTGCCGAGCGCATCGAGCCTCAGGGCGAACAGGGCGTTGGCGGTCTTCGATTGGCCGTAGGCAACCCACGGGTCGTAAGGGCGCCATTCGAAGTTGGGATCCTCGAAATCCACTCCCGCGATGCGGTGGCCCCGCGACGAGACCGAGACGACGCGGGCTCCTTGGGCTTCCCGCAGCGCGGGCCACAGGCGCACCGTCAAATGGAAGTGCCCGAGATGGTTCGTGGAGAACTGGGACTCGAAGCCCCGGCTGTCACGGGTGAGAGGGTTCGCCATGATGCCGGCATTGTTCACCAGGATATGGACAGGCCGACCCGACGCGAGGAAGCGTTCCGTGAACGCGTCGATGGAGGCAGGATCCATCAGGTCGAGGGGTTCCGGCTGAGTCCCCGAAATCTGAGCCAGCGCCTGTCGGGCCCTGCCCATGTCACGGGCCGGCACGATCACCGTGGCACCGGCCGAGGCGAGTGCCCGAACCGTTTCCAGGCCGATGCCGGCATACCCGCCGGTCACGACGGCGACCTGGCCCGTCAGGTCGCGGCCTGCGATCACCTCGGCGGCCGTGGTCGCCGGGCCGAACCCGGAATTCAGGGGAGCTTGTAGGGTCATGCTGGTCTCCTTGCGTGGGGAGAGAATGGCCGACCCGATCCGGATTTTGAATGCTTGATCATCCGGTATTTCTGCGCGATCGTACGAAAATGACAGACCCGCTCTCCGACATGCTGTCCCTGGTCGAGGCCCGCAGCGTCCTGTCCGGCCGCCTCCACGCGGGGGATGTCTGGGCCGTGCGGTTCCCGCCGCCGGAGAAGATCAAGTTCAGTGCGCTGTTGCGTGGCCAGTGCTGGCTCGCGATGGAGGGCCTGGCCGCGCCCGTGCGCCTTGAGGCCGGCGATGTGGTGGTCGTGAACGGTCAGCGTTCCTTCGTGCTGGCCAGCGACCTGGGCGTGGCGCCCGTGGACGCACGGGACGTCTTCAGGAATGCGCCGGATGGCGTCGCGACGGTCGGAGGCGGTGGGGACACCTTCCTGTTCGGGGGGCACGTCGCTCTCGACCCAGACCGCGCTCGGCTGTTGATGGACGTCCTCCCGCCCTTGATCCACGTGAGGTCATCGACCCCGGAGGCGGGGGCGTTGCGCTGGCTGCTGGAGCAGTTGGTGGGCGAATTGGCGTCCGGTCGCCCGGGCGCCGGCCTGGCCAGTGCCCATTTGGCGCAACTGATGTTCGTCCAGGTTCTGCGGATCCACCTTGCCGATCCGGCTCAAGCGTCGGCTCCCGGCTGGATCCGGGCCCTCGCGGATGAGAGGATCGCACCCGCCCTGCGGCTGATGCACGGTGAGCCGGGGCGATCCTGGACGCTCGGCGAGCTGGCTCGGGCAAGCGCCATGTCGCGGACGACCTTTGCCACCCGGTTCAAGGAAGCGGCCGGCGTGGCCCCGCTCACGTATCTCCAGGGCTGGCGGATGCGGCTGGCGGAACGTGCCCTGCGCAGTGGCGCGACCCCCATCGCCTCTGTTGCCCTGTCCCTGGGCTACACCTCCGAGAGCGCCTTTAGCAACGCTTTCAAGCGTGCGGTCGGCGTCTCCCCCAGAAGGTACCGTTCCGCTCGCATGCCGAACGGCGACGAGGATCGCATCACCTGAGAGGCGGCAGACTTGGGATGCCGTCGGCAGGACCGCCCGACACTTGCCGCGACCTCGGGCGCCATTCCTCGAGGAAACCGGGCGAGGGTCATGTTGCAGCGGGCTATCGCTCAGGCCGCGCAACCAAGGCAGAATGCGATCTCCGCCATTCGCTGGGCGTCGCCTGCATCATCCGCGCGAAGACGCGGGTGAAGTGACTCTGGTCGGCGAACCCGCATCGGCTCGCGATCTCCCCGAGCGAAAGCGTCGTGCTCCTGAGCAGACCCTGCGCGACCTCGATGCGCCGCTGCAAGAGCCACTTGTGCGGCGGCATGCCGGTCGTCATGCGGAACGCACGGGCGAAATGGCTGCGGGAGAGGCCGCACTCGCTGGCGAGCCGATCGAGCGCGACGTTGCCGTCCAGATGGGCCGTCAGGATCTCCTTGGCACGGCGCTCCTGCCAAGCCGCGAGTCCGCCGCGCTTGGGTTGGATGCGGATCGGCGCATCGCCGTATGTGCCGGCGAGATGCGAGAGCAGGGCCAGCGCCACGTACTCCACGAACAGGGAGTTGGCTTGCTCAGGCCGCTCCAGCGCGGGCAGCAGGCATTCTCCCAAGCTCCGGACGCATGCATCGTCGAGGGGAACGCCGAGCGGCGTACTGATCAACCCGAACCGCGGCAGCCCGTGCTCATCCGCAATCCCATCGAGGGTCTGGCGCGGCAGATACACCGCGACGCAGTCTATGGGATCGCGCAGGAACGAGGCGTGCCCGAGGTTCAAGTCAAGCAACGTGAATTGCCCACCCTTGACCGGATTCATCGGCACCGCGCGACCGTCCACCCAGTACGGATTCGTGGGGATATCGCGGCGCTGCAAGCACACGAGATGCGCATCCTCGCGCGGGATCTGCGCCGCAACCCCGTCTCCCCTGTCCTCCCACCGGATGCGGGTGGCTGCGAAGGTCGCCTTTTGGAGGACTTGCACCGTTGTGGTCGGAGGGTCGTCGGCCCCAACGGACCTGCCCAAGCGCTGGCCATAGGCTCCGGTCACCATTTGCGAGCTCCATTCACATCACATGCCCGTGAGGGCTGATGCTTTAAGTCCTGGGTGATGGCCCAAAATCGAGCACTAACGTACAAAACGCAGCACTCGCGACACTGGCGAGCTCGATCATGGTCGCGAAAGCTTAGCGCGTAGTTCCCCAGGTGTCGACACAGCGTCGGCCTGACAGGGCCGGCATCCCGACCAGGAGCCACCATGACCAAATCCAACCTTGATGCCCCGTCGGGCAAGGAACGATCATCGTCCGAAGACGCCGTGCCTCAGCGCGGACCTTCCCGCCGCTCGATCCTGCAAATGGCCGGAGGAGCGGCGTCTCTTGCCGCCGCCTCCGGAGCGACCGCACAGCCTGCTCCACCGGACAACCCGCCAGCCGCGTCCACGGCTCGCGTCCGACTGGTTGTCAACGGCAGCGCACGACAACTCGAGATCGATCCCCGCCAGTCGGTCCTCGATGTCCTGCGTGAGACGCTCGACCTCACCGGCACGAAGAAGGGCTGCAACCAGGGCGCCTGCGGGGCCTGCACCGTGCTCGTCAACGGACGGCGCGTGACCTCGTGCCTGACATTGGCCGTCATGCACGACGGTGCCGAGATCACCACGATCGAGGGACTGGCAAGGGGCGACGAACTGCATCCGCTCCAGGCCGCCTTCATCGAGCACGACGGGTTCCAGTGCGGCTTCTGCACGCCGGGCCAGATCATGTCGGGCGTCGCCTGCATCGCCGAGGGACACGCCACCTCGCCCGAGGAGATCCAGTTCTGGATGAGCGGCAACATCTGCCGCTGCGCCGCCTATCCCGGGATCGTCGCGGCGGTTGCCGACGCGGCAGGGAGGACCTGACGATGCTTCCGTTCAGTTTCGAGAAGGTGCGGACCGAGCAGGACGCGATCCGCGCCGCCGCCGCGGGCGGTCGCTACATCGCCGGCGGCACCACGCTGATCGACCTGATGCGTGACGAGGTCGAACGTCCGGAGCGTCTGGTCGACATCAACGCCCTGCCGATGGCCGACATCCGTGCGGATGGTCAGGATCTCGTGATCGGCGCACTCGCGCGCATGAGCGATGTCGCGGCCCATCCCGAGACGAAACGCCTTCAGCCCCTGATTGCGGAGTCTCTCATCGAGGGCGCCTCGCCGCAGCTTCGCAACATGGCCTCGATGGGCGGCAACCTGTTGCAGCGGGTGCGCTGCCCGTACTTCCGGATGCTGGACGCGGCCTGCAACAAGCGCGACCCGGGCTCGGGCTGCTCGGCCCTCGACGGCCTCAATGCCGGGCATGCCATCCTCGGGACCAGCGACCACTGCGTCGCGACGCATCCGTCCGACGTCGCCGTCGCGCTGGTCGCGCTCGGCGCCACGATGCGGGTGCGAGGGCCCCAGGGCGAGCGCACCTTCCCGGTCGAGGAACTCTTCCGGCTTCCTGGCGACACGCCGCATCTCGAGCACACCTTGCGCCCCGGCGAGCTGATCGTCGAGATCCGCGTGCCGGGCGGCCCCTATGCCCGCCAGGCGCGCTATCTCAAGGTCCGTGACCGTGCCTCCTACGAGTTCGCGCTCGTCTCGGCCGCCGTGGCCCTGGAGACGGAAGGCGGCACTATCCGCCAGGCCCGTGTTGCGGTGGGCGGCGTCGGCACGCGCCCGTGGCGCCTGCGGGCGGTCGAGGAGGCGCTGAGGGGCAAGGCCACGGACCGCAATGCCTTCGAGGCGGCGGCTCATCTCTCCTTGGAGGGTACCCGGCCGCTGGCGCACAACCACTACAAGGTCGAACTGCTGCCGCGGACCATCGTCCGCGCGCTCGAGATGGCGGGAGGAACGGCATGACCACCACCTTGATCGGGAAACCGGTGACCCGGGTCGACGGGCGGGCCAAGGTCACGGGCGCCGCGCGCTATGCGGCCGACTTCAACCAGCACGCCCAGCTTTATGCCGTGATCGTCAGTGCGACTGCCGGCCTCGGCCGGGTGACGGCATTGGATGAAGCGCCTGTGAGGGCCATGCCGGGTGTCGTGGAGGTCATCAGTCATCTCAATGCCCCACGGCTGGCCTACGGCCCCCACAAGACGTTCATCGATCCTGAGGTCGGGGAGCGGCTGCATGTCCTCCAGGACGATCGGGTCCGGTTCTACGGGCAGCCCGTTGCGGTGGTGGTGGCGGACACGCTTGACCACGCAGAGCGGGCCGCTAATGCGCTGCGCATCAGCTATGCGGCCGAGCGGCCCGTCGTCGATCCGCGCGATCCGAAGGCGCAGGCCATCGAACCGTCCGGCTCCGGTGGTCATTCGCACGCGGCCCGCGGGGACGCGGATCGGGCGCTGGCGGATGCCCCCGTGAAGGTCGACGTGACCTACGACATGGCACGCGAGAACCACAACCCGATGGAGCCGCACGCGGTCGTCGCCGCCTGGGATGGCGACAGGCTGACCCTGTGGAGCAAGAGCCAGTTCGTCGTGAACGAACAGGCCGAGATCGCGGCGATCTTCGGCCTTCCGGTCCAGAATGTGCAGGTGATCTGCCCGTTCATCGGCGGAGCCTTCGGGACATCCTTAAGGACATGGCCGCACGTGACCCTCGCGGCCATGGCGGCCCGGCAGGTCAGGCGCCCCGTCAAACTTGTCCTGACCCGCAGGCAGATGTTCTTCACCACCGGACATCGGCCGCGCACGCTTCAGCGCGTCGCTCTCGGCGCGACCAAGGACGGCAGGCTCACCGGCATCGTCCACGAGGGCAACGGCGAGACGAGCCGCTACGAGGAGTTCACGGAGGCGCTGCTCTCGGCCACGAGCTACATGTACTCGTGTCCCAATGTGCGCACGAGCTACCGCCTGACGCCGCTCGATATCGGCACCCCCAACCACATGCGGGGGCCGGGCGAGTCGAGCGGGATGTTCGCCCTCGAATCCGCGCTCGATGAACTCTCCTACGCGCTGGGGATCGACCCGATTGAGCTGCGCCGCCGCAACGAGCCGAGCATGGACGAGGGCGCGAACAAGCCGTTCTCCAGCCGCTCCTTGGTGCAATGCTACGAACGCGGTGCCGAACGCTTCGGCTGGACCGGACGCACGCCGGCCCCGCGGTCGATGCGGGACGGTCGGCTCCTGGTGGGGATGGGGGTTGCCTCCGCCACCTACCCGGTCTGGTATCTTCCCACGAGTGCCCGCGTCCGTCTGCTTGCGGACGGCACCGCCGCGGTCGAGGTCGCGGCCAGCGACATGGGGCCGGGCACCTACACCTCGATGACGCAGGTGGCGGCCGAGACCCTGGGCATCCCGGTCGAGCAGGTCCGCGTCAGCATCGGACGTTCGGACTTCCCGCCCGCGCCGCCGCATGGCGGCTCGATGACGATGGCCTCGGTCGGCTCGGCGGTTCGCGCCGCCTGCCTCGCGGCGCGGGACGAGGTGACAAGGCGCGCACTCGCGGACCAGCGTTCCCCGATCTTCGGTGCGTCCCTGGACGGCGTCGAGTGGGTCGGCGGAAGCGTGCGTCGGCTTGGGGACACGTCCACGGGACACTCCTATCGCGACATCCTAGCGGGCAGCGGCCAGCCGATCGAGGCGCACGCCGCGAACCACCGCGATCCCGAGGCCGCGCAGCGCTACTCGATGCACTCGTTCGGGGCCGTGTTCGCCGAGGTGGCGATCGACCCGGACGTCGGCACGATCCGGGTGCGGCGGGCCCTCGGTGCCTATGGGGCAGGCCGCATCGTCAACCCGCTCCTGGCCTCGAGCCAGTGCACCGGCGGCATGATCGGCGGCATCGGGATGGCCCTGATGGAGCAGACGGCCCTCGATACGCGGGACGGACGTCCGGTCAATGCCCACATGGCCGACTACCTCATGCCGGTGAACCTGGACATCGGGCAGCTCGAGGCGCTGTTCGTCGACGAGGACGATCCGCACGTCAACGCGCTCGGGGTGAAGGGTCTGGGCGAGATCGCCCTCGTCGGAATGGCGCCTGCGATCGCCAATGCGATCTACCACGCGACAGGCAAGCGGATTCGTCATCTGCCGATCCGCATCGAGGACGTACTGACCGCCTGAGACGGCGATGATGGTTGGTCAGGGATCCGGATGCCGCCGGCCTGAGCATGCGATTGGGACGACGATGCTTCGATGCGCTCCTGTCATTCGAGAAGACGACCAGCCGGATGACGTTGATGGCACCTTTGCAGCGGCTGAGGCTGCGACGCCGCTCGAGGTTCTGCGGTTCGTCAGGGGAGCCGGGCAGCGGGGTCAGCAGGTCGCCTTGGTGACGATCACCGGTCTGACAGGCTCGTCGTCCCGGTCAATCGGCACGATCATGGGTGTAGCCGAGGACGGCCGCTTCGCCGGTTCGTTGTCGGGCGGCTGCATCGAGGCGGCCGTCGTTGCCGAGGCGCAGGAGGCGATCCGGGCCGGACGTCCCCGGCAGGTGCGCTACGGGGCCGGCTCCCCTTACATCGACATCCGGCTTCCATGCGGGGGCGGGGTCGATCTGCTGTTCCAGCCCAATCCCGATCCGGAGGAGATCCGTGAGGCGGTTGCCTGCCTCGAAGGACGGGAACCGGTGACGCTCGCACAGAGCCGCTCGGGCGGCTTCTGCATCCTCCCGGGGCACGCCCGGCAGGGGCCTGGCTGGCAGATGCCGGGCTGGCGGGACGAGACGTTCCTCTCCTGGCATGCGCCGCCGCTTGCGCTTGTTGTCGTCGGTCACGGGGCGGAGAGCCTTGCGCTGGTTCGGCTGGCCATGACCTGCGGCATCGCACCGACGCTGTTGTCACCCGACGAGCGGGTGGTGACGCTGACCGCGGCACACGGAGTCCACGCGAGCCTTCTCACGAACCCGCGTCCGGCAACGTATCTCCGTGCGGATTCCTGGAGTGCCCTCGTGTTCCTGTTCCATGACCATGCCTGGGAGCCCTCGCTGCTGGAACAGGCCTTGGGCCAGCCCTGGCTCTTCATCGGCGCGATGGGGAGCCGGGGAACGCATGCCAACCGGCTGGCGGCCCTGCGGGAACGCGGGTTGCCGGAAGAGGCGCTCGCGCGCATCGTTGCCCCCCTCGGCCTGATCCCGTCGGCGCGCGATCCCGTCACGATGGCGCTCTCGGCGCTGGCGCAGGTGGTCGAGAGCTATCGGCAGGCGACGGCCTTGGTGCAGGCGGGCGGTTCCGGCTGAGATCGGACGCGGGAATCTGACGGTGTTCCGCCCTGGTGTTCCCGGCAGGTTATGCCGCCTTGCGGCACGCCTCGTTGATCGTTGCCCCGATCTGCCGACGCGCCGCATCGATGGCCTGCTCGCGGGCCTCCGGTCCGAAGGCCAGCTTCTCGGCCCGAACGAAGGTCACGTCCGTGATGCCGATGAAGGCGAGAAGATTGCGCAGGTGAGGCTCCTGCGAGTCCATCGCCTGCGCCGGTCCCTCGCTGTAGATGCCGCCGCGGCTCTCGATGACGATGGCACGCTTGCCCTTGAGCAGACCCTCGGGGCCGCTCTCGCCGTAGCGGAACGTGATGCCGGCCCGGAGCACGTAGTCGAACCAGGCCTTCAGGGTCGATGGCATGCCGAAGTTGTACATCGGTGCTCCGATGATGATCGTGTCGGCCGCCCGAAGCTCCGCGATGAGATCGTTCGAGAGGTTCAGGGCAGTGAGCTGGGCATGGTTGGTCGGCTCGGCTCCGCGGAGTGCCGTAACCGCATCTTCGTCCAGATGGGGGACCGGGCTTCGGATGAGATTCCGGAAGACGAACCGCACCTGGGGATCCTGCGAACGCAGACGGGTGACCGTTTCCTCGATGAGCTGGTTGGAGACGGACGATACACCGAGCACGCTACTGGCGATCACGAGAACTGTGGACATGGGACAAGCCCTCCAAGGCTTCTGGTCACATCGGTCCTTCCGAAGTAGTGGTTCAGCAAACGCGGCAGAAGGTGCATAATCGGCACCATGCTGTTGCCCTGGAAGGAACACCCCCGTGCCTGAGTTGGAGGATCTGAGGAGTTTCGTGGAGGTCATCGAGAGCGGCGGTCTCAATCGCGCCGCAGCCCGCCTGGGCGTCTCCAAGTCGATCCTCAGCCGGCGGATCACGCGGCTGGAAGCGGATCTCGGCACCCGTCTCCTCACCCGGAGCACGCGCGGCATCAGCCCGACGGAGGCCGGGATCGAGTTCAAGACGCGGTGCGATCGCATCCTGGCTGACCTCGAGGAGGCGCGTGACGCCGTCACGCAGCAGGGGCAGTCCGTGCGCGGACGCCTTCGCCTGTCCGCGCCCATGGCGCTCGGCGTGCGTCACCTGGCGCCGGTTCTGACGGACCTGGCGCGTCGCCATCCTGCTCTCGAACTGGACGTGTCCTATACCGACCGGGTCGTGGACCTGATCGGAGAGCGGTTCGACGCCGCGATCCGCATCGGCTCCCTGAGGGATTCCAGCCTCGTGGCCCGTCGGATCGCGCCGGTCCATGCGGTGGTGGTCGCAAGTCCCGATTACCTGTCCCGACACGGGCGGCCGGACACGCCGCAGGATCTCACCGCCCATGAGTGCCTGATCTACACGGGCACCCTGGTGCCGGAGTGGCACTTCCAAGCGGGCAAGCGCCGAACCGCGATCCGGCCGCACGGGCGTCTGAGGTCCGACAGCGGGGAAGCCATTCTCCAGTGGGCGATCGCGGGGCTCGGGATCGCGGACGCTCCATCCTTCATGGTCTCCGACGCCATCGAGGGCGGCGCGCTCGTCCCCCTCCTGCTGGACTATCCGCGGCCCGAGTACGGCATCCATGTCGTGCGGCCACCGGGCACGCATGTCCCGGGCAAGGTTCGGGTCCTCATCGACACGCTGGTCGAGCGGTTCGGCGGCACGCCGACTTGGGACCGATGCCTCATGAGAAAAGCGGATGACAGTCGCTCACAAGGCGCGTTGTGAGCGCCCGCGCTACGACCGCTGCCGCCGCCATTCGCCCGGCGATATCCCGACCAGTTTGGAGAACGTGCGCGTGAAGTGGCTCTGGTCGGCGAACCCGCAACGAAAGGCGATCGCCTCGAGGGACTGCGTCGAAGTCCTGAGAAGGGCCTGCGCGAGTTCGATGCGCCGCTCCAGCAGCCATTTATGAGGCGGCATCCCGGTCGTCGTCCTGAAGGCGCGGATGAAATAGCTCCTGGACAGGCGGCACTCGCGGGCCAGCTCCTCCAGCAGGATGTTGCCGTCGAGATGGGTCATGAGCAGTTCCTTGGCGCGGCGCTCCTGCCATGCGGCAAGCCCACCGCGCCGGGGAGCCGCCCAGGCAGGGCTATCGCCATAACTCGTCGCAAGGTGCGTAATCATGGCGAGGCTCGCGTAGTCCGTGAAGAGCCGATTGGTCTGCTCAGGCCGATGGATGGCCGGGAGCAGGCATTCGCCCAGATGCCCGATCACGGGATCGTCCGCGGGATGGCCATAGGTGCTGCGAAGGACAATCGGGCGCCGCAATCCCTGCTCCTCCGCGATGCGGTCGAGGGAACGCCGCGGCACATAGAATGCAAGGGTATCGATCGCCGCGCGCATCGCCGACCGATGTTCCTCGTTGAGATTGAGCAATAGGGACTGGCCCTGCCTTACCGGCTCCATCCCGATCGCGCGCCCATCGACCCACCAGGAATTGGCAGGAATTCCTCTCCGCTGATGGAAAACAAGGAAGGCGTCTTCCATGGGGATGCGGGTGGCGATCTCATGTTCGGGTTCATCCCAGACCAGGTGGGTTGTTGCGAATTCGGCTGTCTGCAACAACTGGGTCCTTACCGCCGGAGCCGATTTCAACCCAACGGATTGCCCCAGTCTCTTCCCGTAAACACCGGCCATGGTCGCCCCATTCAGTCTCGGTACCGACGCGGTGCGGAATGTAGCACGGCCTTACAAAAAACAAACATGGGCGACGGGTCAGGCCATCGAAGGTACGCAGGGGCCGCCAACTCCCCAACCGGGGAGACCAGTCCCGGCATTGCCGCCTATCTTTCGAAATAACAGAGTTGCGTCAGGAATATCACGCTTCCGGACAAAACACGGCACCCCCGGCGCTGGTCCGCACGGCCCTGAAGGCATCTCATCTGCCTAGGACCAGGAGAACCCTGGAGGGATGGATGAGCGTTCAAGGCAACAAGTTCAGGTGGCTGGAGCAGCCATTGACGATTTCGATCCGTCCGCTGCAATCCGTCGAACTGACCGCGAGTTGGATCATCTCTCCCGAACCCATGAAGGGAGGCCATGCGGCGGAACTCGAGAGCAGGGACGGCTACATGGTGTGCATGCAGCGCACCGACGTTCCGCCGGGTCAACATTGGATCGACGGTCGGAGCATCGTGCGGCAGACGGTCCGCCGAGGCCAATCCCTGATCGCCGACCTCAACCACCGGCACACGGCGATCATCCGGTCCGCCATCGATTGCGTGTCACTCTACGTCTCGCGTGCGGCACTCGACGGATTCCGTGACGAACACGGTTTGCCGAGGATCCCGTCGTTGCGGACCTCATCGGAGGTCGCGCTGGACGATCCGGTGATTGAACACCTCGCGGAGTGCCTGCTTCCGGCACTGAAGCAGCCGCAATCCGCCAGCAAGCTGTTCGTCGATCACGTGGCGTTCGCCCTGCTGGCCCATCTCACCGAGCGATACGGTGGGACCGGGATCAAACGAAACCGGAACGGCGGGCTCGCTCCCTGGCAGGAACGGCAAGCCAAGGAGATGCTCCTCGCCAATCTCGCCGGGGGGCTCGGACTTCATGAACTTGCGGACGCGTGCGGCCTGTCGCGCGCCCATTTCGCCAGGGCCTTCAAGGCATCGACAGGTACGACACCGATGCACTGGCTCCTGTCCCAGCGCCTGGCGCGGGCAAGGACCCTGCTCCTGAACTCCGAGCTACCGATCGAGGAGATCGCACGCCACTGCGGTTTCGCGGACCAGAGCCATTTCACGCGCGCGTTCACGAAGGAACTCGGCAGTACGCCGGGGGCCTGGCGCCGCGACCGCCGGTTTTGACACGGGAAGATGGCACCGGGGTCTCCGGTGGAAGGCTTGAGGCATGGCCCGGTGAGGCGCCGTCACGGGGCAGAGCGGACATCTGGCCGTCTTGTCCGGTATCGGGGGCGGCCCCCCTGCGGATCGTCTCGCCGAACCGGCATACCAGCGCCGCCATTGTGGCGACCCCCGGTCCGATGTCGGCCGCGCGACGAGAAGGTCTCGCCATGGATCGGTCCCGACCCGCCGTCAGCCGCCTCACTCGCATGGCGCCGCCCCTCCACCTGCACCATCAAACCCCGGGATCAAACACCTAGAGCTGTTTCCACTTGCGTGGAATCATCTCTCTTCTTTGGGCTGCCGCATTTTTTGACGGCGCACCGGATCCACTTCGCCGAAAAATGCTCTAGGGCCGCAAGGAACAACGGCAGCGTCGCATCCTGCATCGCGAGCGAGAGGACGAGCGAGGGAAGGTCCGACCGTCGAAAGGCCGCTGGGTCCAGGCGGTTGAGGTCAATAAAGAGAGTTCCTGAGTATTCCAGACGATGCCGGTGCATTTTCTCGGCCTTACGGGCTGACAGGCCCAATCCGGAGTACAGGACGATGAATTGGATGTCGTGGCGACTCAGTTCGGTATCACTCTCCCTGACCGCGATCTCGTACATCAGGGTTCGCAGGTCCAAGCCGACATCATACGTAGTTTGATACTCATATCCGAACGCTCAGAAAGCGCGGGTGCTGTATAGCCCATCGACCCGGAACTCCTTCCACTGCCCCTTTTGGTGCAGGGCCAGCGCAACGGTCCTGGAGCGAAATTCGCTTGAGTACCTCTCCCCGGGTAGAAGGTCTTCCGCATTGACCGAAAGGTATGCCGCTGTCACCTCCCTCAACGCAGCCGAGTGAGGGGCGATTTCCTTGAAGAATGCGTCCCACTGCCGGAACGCCGCATCGCGGTCGAGGATTCGAGGCATCGTTCAACACTACCTGCCAGGAGTCGAAGGGTTTCGTGAGCCATGCCATGGGAACAGTCGGACCGGAAGGGAACGGCCGGCGAAAAGGCCAGGGAGAGTTAATGCTCCTCGGTCAGGCCATTCGACGGCAGCGGAAGGGAGGGGGGCTGGCCGCAGTCACTGCGCGGGCGCGGAATGCGACGGTCACCTGCGATTCCATGCAGCACCACTATGAGCGTACGCCCAGAGCCTTGGATCGGCCGGACCGAGTTACTCGGAATTACTTGCGCCGGAGGCCAGCAGGCAATCGGAAAAAACGCCCGTAAGCCATTGACGGACCGTGGCCGTACCAATCCTTTGTCTGACTGTAAGACAGGCTATCTCAATGACCTGGAATGGACTCTGACTCCGATGGTCTCAGATCGGTCCAATCCATCGGACAACGCGGCCGCCGAGCCAATCCGGGCTGGATCGGCAAGCTCCTCCAGGGAGTGGTGCCGCGATCCAAAGCACCCGGACGGAGACGGCCCCTTCCGCCTGCCTTGAAGGACTCATGCACTATGGGAACCACGGCTCGACGGGCGCTCCAGGTTTGACAAAAGCCAGTTAAGCCCTTGATTGTTGGTGGCTTGGTTGACGGGCTTCGCGCGCCAAGGCTTTGATTTGCCGAAAACAATTCAGGCTTCCTAAACCGAAGGTCGGAAGTTCGAGTCTTCCCGGGATCGCCAATATTTCAGCCCCATCGCCGGATATTCACCGTCCCGCCCGCGCGAGGGCGGCCTTGGCGTCTTCGAGATCGGGCGCGTCGATGTGGCGATAGCGGGCCTGGACGAGACCGAACAGCCCGAAGGCGAAGAGGCCGAGCGCCGTGAACGCCAGGAGAACCCAGCCATAGGGTTGCCGCTGCAGGGCTTGGAGCGCTCCGCCCAGGCCGTGCGCCTCCGTGGATGACGCGTAGAGGGCGGCCAGGACCAGGAAGCCGCCGATCAGAAGGAAGACGATCCCCCGGGCTGCAAAGCCCAGGCGGCCGAGGGTGACGATCCAGTCCTTCCTGTCGGCAGGCAGCGAGAGATGCTCCGTCACGTTCCCGCGCCATGCCTTCGCGATAAAGGCGAGTCCTGCCCCCACGACCGCAAGGCCGACGAGGCCGACGAGCCATTGGCCGAAGGGCTGGCTCATGAGCCATGCCGTCCAGTCCTGGGCGGCCTGGTCCTCGTTCTGGCCGGAGCCGCGGCCGAGGGCGAGGTTGAGGGCGGAAATGGCAAGGCCGGCATAGATGAGGCCGCCGATCAGGTGAGCGGCCCTGGTGCCCAGGCCTTTCATGTCCGAACCGCGGCGGTCGGCATCGGTCAGGGCCTCCAGGATGCGCCAGGCGCAGAAACCGAAGAGGCCGAAGGCGATCAGAACAAGCCAGACCTTGCCGAAAGGCTGCGACAGGAGCGTCTGCAGAGCGCTGCGGCTGCCCCCCGTCTGCCCGCCCGATCCGATGGCGGCGAGAAGGGCCAGGCCGCCGACGAGGCCGTAGACCACGCCCCGCGCCCCATAGCCGAAACGGGCCAGGGCCTCGATGGGGTTGCTGCTGACATGGGGCATGGATGGTAGCTCCTTCCTCTAAAGCATCGTCCCTTGCAGAAACCCGGTCCACTTTCCGCACGATGCTCCAGGATGAACCGCCCAGCCTTCGTTCGTGTTCCGTCTCGTGGGGGCAGGTTCTCCGGCCGGGTGTCAGCGATCCTCGATCCGCCGCAAGAGGCTTGAGGCGTCCTCGGCGAGAGGCGGGCCGGCGAGCAGCAGCAGGAGAAGCGCGAAGGGAAGCGCGAACAGAAAGCCGATCTGGCTGAACCCGATGGCGCCGACAACGCCGCCGAGGAAGAAGGACGCGAGCAGGAGGATGAGCAGGCGCAGCTTGTCGCGATCCGCCAGGATCCGGTCCGGATTGTGCGGATTGCGGTTCCAGTAGAGCAGCTTGCCGAGTTCGATGCCGATATCCGTCACGATTCCGGTCACATGGGTCGTGCGCATGCGTGCGCCCGAGATCTTCGTCACGGTGGCGTTCTGCAGGCCCATGATGAAGCAGAGCAGGGGCACGGCGATCGCGACAAAGCCAGGGGATGGATGGGCGAGCCAGCCCAGGAGGCCGAAGCCGAGGAGCAGAAAGGCTTCGACCATCAGCGGCATGGCATAGCGGCCGCCCAGGTGATGGCGCCGGCCCCAGTTGATCAGCATGGCCGAGCAGGCCGCGCCGAGGACGAAGGGCAGGAAGGCCGCGAGGCCCAGAACGACGAGCCCGAGGGACCCCAGGGCCATGTTGTCGGCCATGGCGGAGACGATGCCCGACATGTGCGAGGTGTATTGGCCGACGGCCAGGAAGCCGCCGGCATTGATCGCGCCTGCCGTGAGGGTCAGGGCCATGCCCAGGAGAGTGTCCGCGGCTCCTGTCCGTTCGAAGGCCGCGATGGCTTTCACCGATCGGATCGTGAAATCCCGTTGCTCCGAGTTTGTCGAATGAGCGCTCATGGAGTGCGAGCCTAGCGCATCGCGCGGAAAAGTGGACCCGGTTTTCGCCGACGCGGCCCTCCGGGTCCGCAAAAACGATGCGCCAGCTGAGGGAAGAAGCATCGGATCGATCCCAAAAGTGCAAATCCACTTTGGGTCCGATGCTCTAACGCCGTTTCCCCGGCAGATCCAACAGGTCAAAAGGCTGCCGGGTCCGGCAGCCTTCCTGTTACTGGGCGACGCTGGTCGAGGCGGAGGCGCGCCGCTCCATGGGCGGGATGCGGAAGGTCTTGAGGATCTCGGCCTCGCCGGCCGGATCCGCAAGCGATGAGCCGCCGACGAAGACCTGGATGGTCCCGGCCTCGACGAGATAGGTGCCGTCATCGAGGTGGAAGCCGAGGGACTCGACGGGTACGCGCAGGGTCACCTGCTTCGTTTCGCCGGGCTTGAGCGCGATCTTCTCGAAGGCCTTGAGCTCGCGCAGCGGCCGGCTGCGGCTCGCCACCGGATCGCGCGTGTAGAGCTGCACGACCTCCTGGCCCTCCCGTGCGCCGGTGTTCTTCACGGTAACCGAGACCTCCAGCGCCTGGCCTTCATCGATCTGCCTTTGCGCCAGCTTCGCGTCGGAATAGGCGAACTGAGTATAGCTCAGGCCCCAGCCGAAGGGGTAGAGCGGCGTGATCGCCTCGTCGATGTAGTTCAGGGTGAAGCGGTTGCCGGGCAAGGTGGGGCGGCTGCTGGGGAGCCGGTTGTAGTAGAGCGGCAGCTGTCCCGTGGCGCGCGGCCAGGTGAGGGGCAGCTTTCCGCTCGGGCTCACATCGCCGAACAGGACGTCGGCCACGGCCGGACCCGCCTCGGTGCCCGGATACCAGGCCATCAGGATCGACGGGATGCGGTCCGCCACCGGCCCCAGCACCTGCGGGCGGCCGCCCATGATGACGAGGGCGACGGGCTTGCCGGTCCTGGCGAGCTCCTCCAGGACCTCGATCTGCCGGCCGTTGAGTTCCAGATGCGCCCGGGAGGCGGCCTCGCCCGACAGCTCCTGCGGCTCGCCGAAGACGGCGATCACGAAATCCGATTCTCGCGCGGCCTCGATCGCGGCAGGCAGGCCCTCCGTGTTGCGGCAGAACAGGTCGCAGGCCGGCGCATGCCTGATCGAGACGCCCGCCGTTTGGGCGCGGCGGCGGATGCCTTCGAGGATCGAGACGCTGTCCTCCTTGTGGCCGCGCGCGGCGTGGGGGCCCAGCTGGTCGTGGGGCGCATCGGCCAGGGGGCCGACGACCGCAATGGAGCGCACGCCGGAGGGCACGGGCAGCACATCGTCCCGGTTCTGCAGCAGCACGAAGGTTTCGCGGGCGACCTCGCGGGCCACCTGGCGCGATTCCGGCGACGGGAATGCGCTGTCGAGGCGCGACGGATCGATGTCCGGGCGGTCGAACAGGCCCATGCGGAACTTGGTGCGCAGCACGCGCCGCACGGATTCGTCGATCACGCTCTCGGGGACCCGGCCGGCCCGCACTTCGTCCGGCAGGTGCTTGATGTAGAGCTGGCCCATCATGTCCATGTCGACGCCGGCGAGGATCGCCTTGCGGGCAGCCTCCGCGCCGTCCGCCGCGACGCCGTGGTTGATGAGCTCGCCGATGCCGACCCAGTCGGACGTGACGAAGCCATCGAAGCCCCATTGGGTGCGCAGTACATCCGTCAGCAGCCATGGATTGGCCGTCGAGGGCTCGCCGTTCAAGGCATTGAAGGCGGCCATGAAGCTGGCCGAGCCGGCTTCCACCGCCGCCCGGAACGGCGGCAGATAAGTGTCGTACATCTCCGCGCGGGGGATGTAGGTGGTGTCGTAATCGCGCCCGCCCTGCGGGGCGCCATAGCCTGCGAAATGCTTGGCAGCCGTGGCGAGGCCGCCCTTGC
Organism: Pseudomonadota bacterium; assembly: GCA_023386155.1. Taxonomy (GTDB): domain Bacteria; phylum Pseudomonadota; class Alphaproteobacteria; order Rhizobiales; family Beijerinckiaceae; genus Microvirga. The sequence continues at coordinate 32,253 of JAEWKH010000053.1, read as the reverse complement.
GGAAGCCTTCTACGCGGGCCGCCGTGAGGGCGGCGCCGAGGATCGGATCCTCGCCGAAGCCTTCGACGATGCGGCCCCAGCGGCTGTCCCGCGACAGGTCGGCCATGGGGGCGAAGGTCCAGTTCACGCCGACATAGGCCGCTTCCCTGGCGGCCCATTCGGAGGCGAGTCGGGAGATGCGCGGATTGAAGGCTGCGGCCTCGCCGAGGGGCAGCGGAAACTGGGTCCGGAACCCATGTACGACGTCGAGCCCGAGGAGAGGCGGGATCTTGAGCCGGCTCTGGCGTGCCAGAGCCTGCGCCCGGGCCACATCCTGGGCGTTGTTGAAGTTCAGCAGGGCCCCGGCCTTCCCTTCGGAGATGTCCTCCCAGCGCAGCGGCGGGCCATGGGAGACCAGGTTCAGCTGGCCGATCTTTTCCTCCAGGGTCATCTGCCCGAGAAGCTCGTTCACCCGGCGCTCGATGGATTCCTGAGCCCCTGCCGTCGGGAGAAACGAGACCGTCAGGGCCAGTGCGAGCGTCAGTCGCGTCAAGCCAGGGACATCAGAAAGCCGCACAATTATCTCCTTTTGGAACAATAACACTTTATCGCGAGGTCGCCCCGCTTGCCGCCCGTTCGTGCTAGACCAGATAAGGTCTGCAAGTGGCGTCTGGGGGGCGTCAGGTCAATTCATATTTCAGAAAAGCCTTATGCATCTGCTGCCTGCATCGCTGAAGCTGTCTCTCCTGAGCCTGTCCTGCGCCCTGGTCATGTCGGGTTTCGCGCTGGCGGTGGCCGCCTATGTCAGGAATTCAGCCCTCATGGCTGCCGCAGCGGGGCTTTTTCTGGTGCTATCCGCCGGGGCTCCCCTGCTGATCGGGCGCCAGATCAGGCAGGCCCTCCAGGACGGGGAGGACGACGCATCCGACGAGCTCTCGCTCTTCGAGGATGTGACGGCGGCTCCCTTCGAGCCGCTCGATCCCGCATCCCTGTCCTTCGCCGAACTCTCCGCATTCGAGGACAAGCCCGCGCCCGAGGAGGACGATGCGCTGCGCCGCCTGCAGAAGGCGCAGGCCGTCGAACGGTTGCGGGACGGCATCGCCCATGACCTCAACAACCGGCTCATGGTGATCAGCGCGAATATCGATGCGGCGGCACGCCAGCTGAAGGATCAGCCGATCCTGCAGCGCAAGCTGCTCTCGGCCCTCGTGGCCGCCGATCAGGCCGCCAAGCTCATTGCCCAGTCGACGGCCTTCGCCCGGCAGGGCGAGCCCAAGGTCCAGTATGTGAACATTGCGGAGCAGGTGAGTTCGGTGGCCGACCTGCTGAGCCGTTCGCTTCTGCGCGACACGGTCGAGTTGCGGGTCTCCCTCGCGGAGGACCTCTGGTCCATCGAGGCCAATCCCGACGACATCCAGACCGCCATCGTGACCCTGAGCGCCCATGTCCGCGATGCCTTGCCCCAGGGGGGCGCCATCACGTTCGAGGCGCGAAACGTGCAGGTCGAGAAGGGGAGCCTGCCGGACCTGACCCGCGAGGGCGACTTCGTGCAGCTGACGATCCGCAGCGCCGTTCCCGAAGAGGGGCGTCACGCTTCGGTCACGGAGCCGGAACAGGCCTTCGCCCTGCGAGATCTCGACCTGTCGTCCTGGCTGTCCCTGCGTCAGAGCCTGCATTTCCTCCAGGGGCTTGGCGGCGCCTCGGAGATCCGGCGGGACGGAACGGGGACCGCCATCGTTCTTTATCTCCCGCGTGCCGACGCCGCCACGCTGTTGTCGCAAGGCCCGCTGAACGACGACGAGGCGCCGGACGAGAACGTGCAGAACCACACGGAAGTCCTCGTCGTGGACGACGAGCTCGAAGTCGCCCTCGCGCTGCAATCGACCCTGGAGGAATTCGGCTACGTGACAAGCATCGCCACCGATGCCGCGCAGGCCGTGAAGATCCTGAGCACGCGCAGGCCCGCGCTCATGCTCGCCGATGTCGCCATGCCCGGGACGATGAACGGGATCATGCTGGCGCGGGAGGTGCGGCAGATGTCCCCGAGCCTGCCCGTGCTGCTGATCACCGGCAATCCGGTCGCCGCCGATACGGACAGCGAGTTCCCGCTGCTTCAGAAGCCCATCGTCAGCCGTGACCTGCATGCCGCGATCCAGCGTCATCTCACCGTGCAGAGCGACAACAAGGTCATCCCGCTGTTCCCCCGCGCATCGCGGCGTGCGCGCTAATCACGATGTGAGAGCCTCTGCCGAGAGCGGCGTTGTCGCTTCGCGCGCCGCCTCGGCCAGGGCCGCGAACAGCCGCTGCTGCGGCTGCTTCCATACCAGAAGCTCCGGGTGCCATTGAACGCCGAGCAGGAACGGGGCGCTTTCGCTCTCGATGGCCTGCACGATGCCGCTCTCGTCATGGGCTGCAATCGTCAGCCCTTGCCCGAGCCGGTCGACGGACTGGTGATGCAGCGCGTTCACCTGACAGGGATTGCAGTTCAGGATGCGGTCCAATCGCGAGCCGCGCTCGATGGTGACCGTCTTGCGCGGCATGACGGTGCGCATCTTCGGGGCCTGGACATAGACTTCGTAGATGTCCGTATGCAGCGTGCCGCCGAGCGCCACGTTGATCATCTGCGATCCTCGGCAGATGCCGAGGATCGGCAGCCTCGCCGGAAGCGCCGCCTTGAGCAGGCCGAGTTCCATCCTGTCCCGCTCTGGATCGATGCGCACGTCCGGCAGGACCTGTCCGCCATAGATCTCCGCGCCGATGTCGTCGCCGCCGCCGATCACGAGGCCGTGCAGGGGCTCCTGCGGCGGTGCGTGGCCAGGCACGAGGCGAACGGAGCGCGCGCCCGCCCGGTGGAGGGCCAGCCGGTGCATGAGGTAGCTGCGCCATCCACCGCGCCGGGACGTGGTGACGCCGATCAGGGGACGCGTCATGACCGTACGATCTGCTCCACCACATTGGCCCAGCTTTTGTCCTCCCCCTCGAAAGACAGGTAGGCGGAGCCGACGGCATCCAGCTTCGTGCGGTCGCAGGCCAGCCTTTCGACACAGACCCAGCGGTTCCAGTCCGGCGCGATGCTCCAGCCGGGATCGCTGACCCGCGCATCGGGCAGGCGATAGTGGAAGGTCGGGCGGCCGTTGATCTTCTCGTTCGGCAGGACGGCCCGCACCCGTGCGGCATCGAAATGATGCAGGAGCGGCAGGAGATCGAGATCCCGGTTCCGGGTCGCGTTGAAGGCGAGGTAATCGTCGATGAAGGCTGCCGTATCCGGCCAGTAATCCGGATCGGCGATCTTGCGGACGTACTCGGCCGGAAAGGGATCGGCGAAGCCCAGGAGATTGCGGGTGGCGTCGGGCGAGGCCTCGCGCCGGAGCCAGGGGTTGAGCAGAGCGAAGCTCTTCATGAAGGCCGTGACGGTTGCCGCGTCCTGGCGGGGAATCTCTGGGTTGAAATGCAGGCCGAAGGCGTAGAAGGGTGCATCCTGCGTGCCCTTGGCCCCGACCCCGCGCAGGATCGTCAGGACACGATTGAGCTCCTGCAGCTGGTCGATCGGAAACGGCGCCGTGACGAGCTCGCACGGGACGAGATAGCGGGCCGCGAAGCCGAACAGGGCCGCGATCCGGGGCAGGACGCCTCTCTGCGTTCCAGCCTGCTTGCCCGGGTGCAGGAGCCGGCTGTCGAGTTCCACATTCAGGTCGCCGATGGCCGATTCCTTCAGGGCGAAGGCGTGCGGGTCCTCCTCGATCAGCCGGCCGCCGAGGGCCTCCTGGAGGGCCTGCACGGTCCTCTCGGCGGACGGGCCCACGAACTCGATCTCGATCCCGACCGTGCGGATCTTTCCCTGCTCATTGTGCAGGACCGGCGGCAGGGCAAAATCGATCTCGGTTGAAAGCGCAGGCTGCGCCATCGAAAACTCCGGAAAAACAACACGAAAATGTGAGCAATGGGATGAACGGGCGCGCTTCCGCTCAGGTTCCTTGAGCCCGGCAGAGATCCGGTCCGGCGGGTGTGGCTTTCCGGCATGGGGTTGGCTACAAGCCCGTCATCATGATTTCGAGAGATTCGACCTTTGAGCGGTCAGCCTGGCTGGCGGAGCTGCGTGCGACCCTGGCTCTGGGCTGGCCCTTGGTGCTTGCGACCCTTGCGCAGACAGCCCTGATCACATCCGACGTCATTCTGATGGGCTGGATGGGATCGGAGGCGCTGGCCGCGGGAGCGCTCGGGACCAATGTCTACTTCGCCTTCCTGATCTTCGGCATCGGCCTCATCAACGCGACCTCGCCGATGATCGCCGAGGAGCTCGGCCGCAGGCGCCATTCCGTCCGCGAGGTCCGCCGCACGGTTCGCCAGGGCTTCTGGGCGTGCGCCACCGTCGCCGTCCCGATCTGGATCGTGATGTGGAACGGCGAGACGCTCCTGCTGGCGATCGGGCAGGAACCAGGACTTGCGCATAGCGCCGGCCAGTACGTGCGGGCGCTTCAGTGGAGCCTTCTGCCGTTCCTGCTCTTCCTGGTGCTGCGCTCGTTCCTGGCCGCCCTGGAGCGTCCCGGCTGGGCCCTGTTCATCGGCCTGCTCGCCATCCCGGTCAATTTCGCCGCCGCCTATGCGCTGATGTTCGGCTCCTTCGGCCTGCCGGCCCTGGGTCTGGTCGGGGCCGGGCTCGGCACGGTGATCTCGAGCACCTTCATGTTCGTCGCGCTCGCCCTCGTGATCATCCTTCACCCCCGGCTCAGGCGCTACCACATCTTCGGACGCTTCTGGCGGGCCGACTGGCCGCGCTACCGCACGCTCTGGCAGATCGGCCTTCCCATCGGGCTCACGCTCACCTTCGAGGTGACGATCTTCAACGCGGCCGCCATGCTGATGGGTCGGATTGGCGAGAACGAGCTGGCCGCTCATGCGATCGCCCTGCAGATCGCGTCCTTCTGCTTCTCCGTCCCGCTTGGAATCGGTCAGGCCGTGACAGTGCGCGTAGGCCGGGCCTATGGGGCGCAGGACGCGGCCGGCGTCACCCGCGCCGGATGGACTTCCTTCGTGCTGGGCACCGGCTTCATGGCCGTGACCGCATCGCTCATGCTGTTCGCCCCCCATCTCCTGATCGGCGCCTTCCTCGACGTGAGCGATCCCAAGAACGCCCTCGTGGTCGATCTGGCGCGCTCGTTCCTGGTGCTGGCCGCGATCTTCCAGCTGGCGGACGGCGCGCAGGCCGTCGGAGCCGGGATGCTGCGCGGATTGCAGGACACCCGCGTTCCCATGCTTTATGCGGCCTTCGGCTATTGGGGTATCGGCCTGCCGCTCGGCGTCGTCTTGGCGTTCGGCACAGGCCTCCGCGGCGTCGGCATCTGGATCGGGCTGGCCACGGCCCTGGCGGTCGTGGCGTCGCTGATGCTGTGGCGCTGGCTCCGCCGCGACCGGTTGGGTCTGGTCACGGCCATGCCGCGGGACGTTCAGGAGGCGTTCGCGAGCTGAGATACGAGGTGGGAGAGGTCGACGGGCGCGAATTGCGCGTCCTCACGGGTCACGCGCACTTCCTCCACCGTGAGCCGGCGCCATCGCGCGAGCTGGGCGAGGGCCTCCTGCACCAGATCCTCGGGCGCGGAGGCGCCCGCGGTCAGGCCGATCACGGCGGCGCCGTCGATGAAGGAGAGGGTGAGATCCTTCGGGTCCTGCATGAGCAGGGCCTGACGGCCCTCGGTGACGGCCACCTCGCACAGGCGGTTCGTGTTCGATGAGTTGCGGGCGCCGCAGACGATGATCCGCTCCGCCCGCCTGGCGATCACGCGCACGGCCATCTGCCGGTTCTGGGTGGCGTAGCAGATCGTCTTGGTGTCGGGCCCCTTGATTTCCGGAAAGCGCTCCTTCAAGGCCGCGATGATCTCCCGCGTGTCGTCGACCGAAAGCGTCGTCTGGGTGATGTAGGCGATGCGCTCCGGATGGGCGACCGGAACGGTCAGCGCTTCCGCAACGCTCTCGACCACATGGACGATGCCGTCGATCTGTCCGGTCGTTCCTTTGATCTCCACATGGCCGCGATGGCCGATGACGATGACCTCGCGTCCGGCCCTGGCATGGCGCTGTCCTTCGAGATGGACGCGGCGCACGAGCGGGCAGGTGGCGTCGAGCACGGAAAGGCCCCGCTCCGCCGCGGCCCGTTCCACCGCGCGCGGAACGCCATGCGCGCTGAAAATGGCGACGGCCCCGTCCGGAATCTCGGCAATGTCTTCGACGAAGATCGCGCCCTTGCGCCTGAGATCCTCGACCACGCGGCCGTTATGCACGATCTCGTGGCGCACATAGACGGGCCGGCCCGTCCGCTCGAGGGCGTCCTCGACGGCGCGGATGGCGCGCTCGACCCCGGCGCAGAAGCTGCGGGGCGCCGCGAGCAGGACAGTGAGCGGCGGATGGTCCTGAATCATGCGGCATCATCCTCCGGCGTCAGGGAGCGGTCATGGGAAGCGGATGAGCGCGTGCGAAGTGCGTCGCGCAGGAGACGGACCGCATGTTCGCCGGCCATGACGGCGCTCTCGATGGTGGCAGGAAGGGAGCCGAGCCAATCGCCGGCCAGGGCCAGGTTTGCGAGAGGCCTCAACGGCGGCTGCGGGAGAGCCTCCGCGGCCTGGCGGATCGTGGCGCGCCTTTCCTTCACGACGCGCGATTCGGGCTGACGGTCGCCTTCCGCATCATGCCCGAGGCTGCGCAAGGCAGGCACGATTTCACGCCAGATCACGGAGGCCAGATCGGCGGCGCTTCGATCGACGGCGGCATCGGCAGCCGAGACGGTGACGCTCACGTGGTCCGGACGGATCAGCGCCCATTGCGCCAGCATGCCCGTGAAGCCGATGAAGCGCGGGCTGGCAGGACCCTTCAAGCGATAGTGAACGTTGAGGATGGGCTCGAACGAGGTCGGCACGGGAAGCGGAGGGAGAAGCCGCTGCACTTCATAGGGTGGAAGCGCGAGGATCACACGATCATCGCGCCCGAGCATCACGGTGCGGTCCGTCAGGGCTAGGCCGATGACACGCTCGTTCCCCGTCAGGAGCGCGCGCAGGCGCAGGCCGGCGAGAAGGGATGCGCCCCTCGCCTCAAGGGTGGCAATGGCAGGATCGATCAGGTCTTCGCTCAGGCCGCTGCGCGCCACCAAGAGACGCCCGGCGCCGGGCATCATGAGCTGCCGCAACGCGCATGCCAGACGCTGAGACGATGCGTGAGAGGCCGGCGTGTTGAGCACGGCCACCGTCAAGGGCTCTATCAGGCTCTCCATGATCGGCCGCTGACCGATGATGGACGCAACCGGGCAATCCTTCGCGGTGAAGACGAGGCGCAGGATGCGTGCGCAATCGGCCAGGGTCAGGCCGTCCGGGCGGCGCGAGGGTGAAAGCCATGACCACGGGGAGAGCCCGACGCGGCGCATCTCTCCCGTCCGTCCGCGGTAGAGGGGAAGCCCCCTCGGCTCGGGCTCGATCCAGCGGTCGCGGGCGCCGACGGCCTTCAGGAGATCGAGCGCATGCGCATTGGCCGTGAACAGTACATGGGTGCCGTTGTCATGAGTGAATCCATCGGCCGGATGAAGGGTCCGGCAGCGTCCGCCCGGCTGTGGCGCGGCTTCGTAGAGGACGGCCTCGCCCCCATCGGCCGTCACCGCGAGGGCGGCGCTCAGGCCCGCGATGCCCGCTCCGACGATATGGGTGCGCCGCGACGTCATGCGGGCCTCATGGCGCGGGTGATGAGATGCAGCCGATCGGCGGCGCTCAGGCGCAGCTTGCCCTCGCGCATGCCCCAGCCACGGGCCTGCAGCCGGTCGAGCACGCGGCGATAGTTCTCCATCATCAGGATCGCGGGCTTGAGCGCCTTGCGGTCGAGATGCATCAGCGCCGTGTCGGCCGATGCAAAGCCGGCGCGGGCTTCCTCGGCGAGGTTCTCGCACACGCGGGCGAAGCGCGGATCGGCGACGAGGATTGCGGCGGGAGCGTCGTGCAACCCGAGCTGCGCGAGCCGCGAGAGGGGAACGTAGACACGTTCGCAAGATGCGTCCTCGTCGATGTCGCGCAAAATATTCACGAGCTGCAGGGTGCGCCCGAGCCCGATTGCGAAATGATGGGCCGCAGGCACGCCGAAGATGCGGATCGAGAGGGCGCCGACCGAGCCCGCGACCCGGCGCCCGTAGAGGCCGAGCTCATGATCGTCGGCGATCCTGACCCGTTCGGCGCAGTCCGTCTCCATCCCTTCGAGCAGGGCGTGGCATTCATCCAGGGGCAGCCTGAAGAGGGTCGAGGCGCGGGCGAGTTCCCGTCCTATGGGGGTTTCGGGCGCGCGGTGCAGCCGGTCGATCTCGCGCCGCCACTCGCGCAGGAACGAGCGCTTCTCCGAAGCCGGCGCCACGCCGTCGGCGATATCGTCCACCATGCGGCAGAACGCGTAGACCGCATGAATGGCGCGGCGGCGCTCCGGCCCGAGACTCCGCATGCCGAGGCGGAAGGATGAGCCGGAGCGCCTGACCACCGCGGCCGTCACGTGATGGTCACTGGGGGCGGGCCTTTGGACCGTGCCGCGAAGGCCTCGCAGGAACGCCGCGGCGGCATCGGCCTTGCTCACCCGCACGCGCTCCAGAACGGGATCGGCCTGCCGCAGGCGCCGGCTCAAGCGCCGGGCGAGCACGAGGGTCGCGATGCTCTGGGCGCGCAGGCCTCTGCTCCGCAGGTGCTCCGGCAGGGATTGCGCCTGGTCGATCAGCGCGTCGATCCGGTCGAGCATGGCGTCGACGACGTCGCGGCGGGTGGCGGTGCGCGACGGGTCGAAGAAAGCCGTCTCGGAGCCGGCCGCCAGCATCCACTGGGTCGGGATGTAGATGCGCCCCAGGTCTTCGCGATCCCTGCGGCAATCCTGCAGGTGGTTGAGGATCTGAAGCGCCGTGCAGAGCGCATCCGCCGGCGCCTGGGCCGCACCGCGTTCGCCGTGCAGGGCCAGCAGGAAGCGTCCGACCGGATTGGCGGAAAGGCGGCAATAGGCGATCAGGTCGGCCCAGTCGCTGTAGCGGGCCTTGACCACGTCCCGGCGGAAGGCGCGCAGCAGGTCGCGGGCCTGGATCAGTCCGGCCCCGTGCCGCCTGTCGATGGCATGCAGGCGCGCGGCCTGGGGAGTTGCCGGATCGCCGGTGACGAGAGCCTCTTCCAGAGCATCGAGACGGATCAGCTTCTCGGCCGCCGCGAGATCGTGCGCGTCGGCAATGTCGTCCGCCGCGCGGGCGAAAGCGTAGAAGGCGAGAACCGCTCCCCGGTGCTCCCGCGAGAGCACGAGGGACGCAACCGGGAAGTTCTCGTCGCGCGGCCGCTTGGTTGCCCGTGAAGGGTCGGGGCTCATGGCTTTTCCTCCAGAGGATAAAGCCTGCCCTTCCATCCCGCGCGGCGCGCCTGCCCGATCCGCAGGAGCACGCTCCACTGGATCGCGAGGCCGACCAGGATGGTGAAAGGATGGAGCGGGATGGACCAGGGGTTCTCCCTGGTCGCGACGGTCACGAGCGTGCGCGCTCCCAGGGAGAGAAGGGCCGCGCAGGCGAGCAGGACACTCGGCGCGAACGGCAGGAGCGCGAACGGCAGTCCATGGGCGCCGAGCAGCAGCACGGTCCAGATCGGCAGCGCCACGGGCGTCGCCATGCCCTCGTGGGCGTTCTTGGCAAAGCCGGCCCAGGCCTCGTCGAAGCGCGTGTACATGCGGCAGGTGGCGAGGCGCTCGCCCGACACGAGATCCGTCATCAGGCCTCTGCGGCGGAAGAGCCGCGCCAGCTGGATGCCGTCGTGGACGCGCGTGCGGATCGCCGCATGCCCGCCGCTCGCCCGATAGGCCTCGCGCTCGACGAGCATGAGCTGGCCGCAGGCCGCGCCCAGTCCCGGATCGCGGGAGAGGCGCATGAAGCCCATGGGAAGGTAGCCGAGCAGCAGCAGGTTGATCATCGGCACCGTCAGCATCTCGCCGAGCGTCATCATGACCTGGCGCGGCACGGCGCTGACGAGGCCGGCATCGGCGGCCTGGGCATGGCCCGTCAGCAGGGCTGCCGCGTGAGGTCCGAGGCGCACATCCGCATCCACGAACAGGAAATGCGTGCCCTGCGCGGCCTCGGAGAGATGGTGACAGGCATGGACCTTTCCGGTCCAGCCTTCGTCGAGAGGCGGAGCAGTGAGGAGGCGCACGCGGGCGTCGCGCGCCGCGAAGGCGCGGACGATGTCGGCGGTCGCATCCGTCGACCCGTCGTCCATGACCAGGATCTCGATCGGAACGCCCACGCTGCCCAGCGCCGCATCGAGGGCGGGGCCGATATTGGCTGCCTCGTTGCGGGCCGGAATGAGGATGGAGACGAGCACGTCGCCCTGCGGTGCCTGGCGCGGCGTCGCGCGCAGGACGCCCAGGTTCGCGAGCGCGAGCACGAACGGGATGGCGGCCAAGGCAAGCAGGACGAAACCGAGGACCGTCATGAGGGCCGCCCCTCGTGGGACGGATCGAAGACGCGCCCGCGCAGGGCCGCCGTCGCCCGCCGCCATCCGTCGTAGAAGCCGCCGATCCCGGCGCGGCCTTCGAGCACCGCCCGAAAGCGGGCCGGGTCGCGGCTCTGCACATCGGCGCTCAAGCGCCCGAGCGTCGCGGTCAGTTCGCTCTCGAGCCGCTGCAGGCGCTCGGGACGCGCAAGGTTGAGGAGATCCTCTCCGCGCATCGCGTCTCCGAACGCGATGAAGGCCTCCGCCCCGCGCTCCAGCCAGAAGCCGTACTCGATGGCGAGCGGCACGACAGTGCAGTCGGGAGCGCGCTCGATGAGATGCACCACGCCGGGCTTGAGGCCGAGGGGGCGCTCGCGCACGTCGCCGAACCGTCCCTGCGCGGTGATCCAGAGCGCATGGTTGCGAGCGGAAAGGATTTCCCCGCCGGATTTGAGAAAGGCCGCGGCGCCGCGCGGGCTTTCGAGGTCCACGCCGAAGGCGCCGATGCGGCCGAAGATGCCGTATCGCTTCAGCATCGCGGCATCGATGGGCGCATAGCTCTCGTAGGCCGGAAAGAAGCGGTCGGCCGCCAGGATGTAGACGGCCGCGTCCCACCACGCCGGGTGATTGGAATAGACGATGACGGGGCCCTGCCGGGGCTCGGCGGGCGTTCCCCATGCGGCGACCCGCAGGGCGTTCATGTGGCGCGTGAAATAGCGCCGGAAGGTCGAGACCATGAAGCGATGGATCAGGGCGGAGCGGCGCGCGACGGGGGAGAGTTCCCCGCGGGGGGAGGGGGAGGCGCGGTTCGCCGCTTTGCCCGTTTCCTGCCTCAAGACACGTTCCGTAAGTTCTCGGCCTTGCAATCCGCATCCATGGCATCGGCTGCGATCCAGCCCGACATCATGACCATCGGCATGCCGGGGCCGGGATGAGCCGCGCCGCCGGCGAGATAGAGGCCCCGCACCTGCCGGCTGCGGTTGCCCGGCTTGAACGCGCCCATGAACTTGCCGTGGCTCGCCAGCCCGTAGATCGCGCCGTTGAGCACCTTGTAGCGGTCGTGAATGTCCTGCGGCGTGAGATGGCGTTCGACGACGATGCGGTCCTCGATGTCGCTCATGCCGGCCGTCCGCTTCAGCTTGTCGAGGATCACCTGGCGATAGGCAGGAAACATCTGCGACCAGTCGTGATGCGGACGGAGATAGGGTGTGTGGACGAGAACATAAAGCGCTTCGCCGCCCTCCGGCGCGACACTCGGATCCGTGGCGGCCGGCGCTGCCAGATAGCAGGTAGGATCGGGCGCGGGCTCGCCGCGCCGGTAAATGAAGTCGAACTCTTCCTCCGGATCGCGGGAGAACACGAAATCGTGATGGAGCATGTGATCGTAGCGTCTGTTCAGGCCGAGATAGAGCACCACCCCGGAGCATGCGGGTTCGAAGGCCTTCCGCGCATAATGCTCGCCCACCTCGCCGCCGACGAGCTCGCGATAGGTACGGATGGAATCCATGTTGGAGATGACCGTGTCGCAAGGAACGACATCGCCGCTCGCGAGGGTCAGTCCCGTGACCGCGCCGTTCTCGACCCGCAGAGAAGTCACGTCGCTGCCGGTCCGGATCGTGGCGCCGAGTTCGGTGGCCAATCGTGCCAGGGCCTCCGCCACGGCCCGCGTGCCGCCCATGGGATACCAGACGCCGTCGGCCGCCTGCATGTGGGCGATGGCGCAGAGCACGGCGGGCGATCCGTAAGGCGAGGAGCCGACATATTGCGTGAAGTGGTCGAGCATCTGTGCCAGGCGCTCGTCCTTCACCTTCGAGCGGATCGTGCCGGCCACGGAGGATCCCATCCGCAGAGACAAAACATCCCGCAGGGTCGCGGGATTCAGGTTGGCGCGGATGTTGATGGTGTCGAAGAGATCCTCCACGGGCTTCCAGAAGAAGAACCGGTTGGAGATCTCGTGGAGATGGGCGGAAATTTCCTGGAAGCGTCTGTATCCGTCGCCTGCGTTCTTTCCGGGAGCGAAGCGATCCATGGTCTCGGCCATGGCCTCGATGTTCTCCTGCAGGTCGATCCGCGTGCCGTCATCGAAGAAGCAGCGCCATTGCGGATCGAGCCGCACGAGGTCGAGATAGTCGGAGAGGTTGCGGCCGGCCTCGGCGAAGATGCGCTCTAGCACTCGCGGCACGGTCAGGATCGTCGGCCCCATGTCGAAGCGAAAACCGTCCTCGTGCAGAACCGCCGCCTTGCCGCCGATCCAGGCGTTCTTGTCGTAGAGCGTGACCTTGTGCCCGCGGGCCGCCGCCACGCAGGCCGCCGCCAATCCGCCCAATCCCCCGCCGACGACAGCAACCGAAGTCCCTTGAGCGTTCACGCGTTCCTCCCGCAAGGCATGAGCCTGTCCGTCATTCGCCCAGGTCCAATCGTGATGGTTCTAGGAAGGGCATGGACCAGTTCAAGACGGATCACGAAGGTTTGGGCGGCGGGCGCAGACCATGCGCAGCGCGTGCCGTCCCGGCGCGCGGATCACTGGGTCGAACCCCGCGGCGGCCAAGCGTGGCCGCAGGTGGTTCACGGCGCGCGTGTTGCCGCCCCAGAGCAGGTTCTTCAGCCGGTTGACGGCGGAAACCGTCCCATTTCCTTCCTGGGACAGGACGGCCACGAGAAGCCATCCTCCGGGCCGCAGCGAGCGGAAGATCCGCTCGAGGGCCTCCTGGATGATCGCGTCCGGCAGGAACATCTGCGGCAGGAAGGCGAGGTCGAAGGCGCGCTCGTCCTCCAAATCCTCCGCGCGTTGCCGGCGGATGGCGATGCGGCCGTCGAGCCCGGCCTCCCGCACGTGCCGCTCTCCGATGTCGGCCGGATGGGGCGCGGGCTCAAGGGCCACGGCGGTCAGATGAGGGAAGTGCCCGCAGAGCGCGATCGAAAGGCCCGCGGCACCGGCGCCCACATCCAGAAGCGCCGCGCCGGGCTTTTCGAGGCGTGGGACAAGGCCCGGTAGAAACTTCAGTTTCGGCAGGGCCCGGGTGGTCCAGAGCCGGGTCAGGGTGCCCTGCGACTCGATGATGGCCTCGTCCGTATGGGTCCAGCCGTCGAGGGTCAGGGTGCGGTCGGCAAGCCTGTGCCGGAAGCTGTCGGCCTGCAGGAGAGGGGCCCGCAGCGACGCGCGGAACGTCTCTGCGCCCTCGGGCGTCGTGAAGGGCAGGAGGGACGGGGCCGCCCGGACCCGGTCCTGGTCCCACACCACGAACCTGTGGCTTGCGAGAACGCCGACCAGTGTCCGGACCAGCGCCGGGGACAGCGAAACGGACTGCGCCAGGGTGTCGATGGTCGCCGGCTTGCCGAGATGGGCGAGAAGGCCCGTCTCGGCGCAGGCCGAAAGGGCGCTGGCCGACCAGATGGCCGTATCGGCCCCTTCGAGCACCTTCAGCACGTCGCCGCTTCGCTGGAACGAGGGAGCGGCGGGACCGCGCCAGGACGGCAGGCCGATGGAGCCGAGGCCTATGCGATCTCCGCCGTGGGACAGAAGAGCATAGGCGCGCCACAGCATGCGAGACCTCTACCGGACCGGGATCACGACCGTCGTCGCAGGCTCCCTGACGACGATCCGGGCGGCTTCGAAATTCGGCGGGCCGCGACGGCCCACGTCGTTCGAGAAGCCGTAGGGCTCGCTGGGCAGGCCGATGAAGTTGCGGTCGAGCCTGCCGTTGCCGTTCATGTCGTGAAAGACCGCGATGGCATAGGTGCCCGGCTTCACGTTCCTGATGCGCAGTTCCACGGTTCCCGCCTTCGCCTGGCCGCGATCCTTGTATGGGCAGGTGGCTTCCTCGAAGCTGGTGTCGCAGATCCCGGCATAGACCATGTTCCCGTCCGGCTGAACGCCTTGCGCGCGGATCGTCAGCGTCGCCGCGTGGGCGGACGAGACGGACAGAAGAAGAAAGGCGGTCAATCCAACGCGTCCCATCCGGTCCCCCTTTAAAGAGCCGCTTCGCCGAGCGGCGCGACCGCAGGCTTTTCCTCATGGTCGCCTGCCCGCTGGCGCTCGCGATCCTCCAGCAGCAGCCGCGTCGTGATGCGCGCGCCTTCATAGATCACGGGCAGTCCGCTGCCGGGATGCGTGCCGCCGCCGACCAGATAGACGTTGCGGCCGAAGCGGTTGTGCGGGCGGAAATAGAGCATCTGCGTCAGGTTGTGCGCGAGGTTGAACGTTGCCCCCTCGAACACGGAGAACTCGTCCTGCCAGCCGCGCGGCGTCACCACGCGCTCGAAGCGGATGCGGCTCTCGATGTTATCCAGCCCGAGCGCCTTCAGCCGCTCGAGCGCGAGCCTGCGGTAGCGCGGCGCCTCGCGCGTCCAGTCGATCCCGCAGCGCAAGTTCGGCACGGGCACGAGCACGTAGAGGCTCGTGTGGCCCTTCGGGGCCAGAGACGCATCGGTCGCGCCGGCATGCTGAACGTAAACGGAAGGCTCTTCGGGCAGGATGCCGTTGGTGATCTCGTGAATGTTGCGCTCGTAGTCCCGCGACAGAAGGATCGTGTGATGAGCGAGATCGCCGACATCGCCTTCGATGCCGAGATAGAGCATGAAGGTGGAGCAGGAGATCTTCGCGCGATCGAGCTTTCTGTTCGTCCAGCGCGGACGCATGGCCTCCGGCACCAGATGGCGCATGGCATGGCCGAAATCGCCGTTGATCACCACCGAGCCAGCCGCGAAACGCTCGCCGCCCGCCTCGAGGCCGACAGCCTCGCCGTTCTCGTAGACGATGCGTTCGACCGGGGCGTTCAGACGAATCTCGACCCCCATCTTGCGCGCGACACGCGCCATGGCTTCGGAGACCGCGCCGCATCCGCCCATGGGGTGGAAGACGCCGTGCTCGTATTCGAGGAACGACAGAATGGTGAACAGGCTCGGGCACTGGAACGGCGACATGCCGAGATATTTCGTCTGGAACGAAAAGGCGAGACGCACGCGCGGATCGGCGAAGTAGCGCTTGAGATCGCTGTCGACGCTGGAGAACGGCCTCAGCTTTGGCAGGGCAGCGAGCATGGCGGGCGAGAAGAGGTCGGCCGGGCTCGAGAATGCCTGTTCCAGCACCGGCCGAAAGGCTTCGAGCTTCTCGCGGTTGTCGTCGAGGAACCGGCGCACGTTGCGTGCATCGGCGGGCGCCAGCCGGGCGATTTCCTGTTCGAGGCGATCGAGGTCGTAAGTGGCGCGGATGGAGCCGCCGCCCTCGAAGATCAGGTGATATTGCGGATCGAGGCGCCTGAGCTCGACATGGTCTTCCAGCCGTTCGCCGCAGGCCTCGAAGATGTCCTTCAGGACGCGTGGATACAGGAAGAAGGTCGGGCCGATGTCGAACTTGTAGCCCCCCGGCGCATGGATGGTCCGGGTGCGGCCTCCGACGGCCGGTTCCCGTTCGAACACGGTGACGGGGATACCCTCGCGAGCCAGCAGCATGGCGGAGGCCAAGCCTCCGGGCCCGGCCCCCACGATGGCGACCTGAGGTGATCGGGCGGATTCGCGCATGAGCCGGCTGCCCCATCTGGCGTGGAATATCGGCTACCTGAACTAGACCGGCCCTGGCCGCCGACCAGAGGCGCCAGTTCAAATTTGCGGGAGGGGCTAACTTGATCCCTATAATATAGTAACGTTTATGCAGGCTACTGGGAAGCCGGGCACATTTGTCCAGGCTATTTATCGGTATAGTTTCACATCTCTGAAGAGTGAGTGAACGTATAAAAACTCGAAGCGCCTTATTCTCGCCTTTTTAAGGCTCAGTTTCACTTCCAACCAAAACGGAAGGGGAGACTGTCATTGAAGAATACCCTCACCCGTGCATCTACCCTGGTGCCACTTCTTTTCGTAGCAGCCTGCAATACAACCGCCTCCAATGATCCCGGCAACACGGGATCCATCTCGCAATCGGCCATCGAAACTGGCAAAGCCTTTCAGCGCGGCACGGCCTCCTGGTATGGCCCCGGCTTCCACGGGCGTAAGACCGCCAGCGGCGAGCGCTTCAATTCCTATGACATGACCGCCGCCCATCCCTCCCTGCCGTTCGGCACGAAGCTCAAGGTCGTGAACGAGACCAACGGGCGTTCGGTCGTCGTCCGGGTGAACGATCGCGGTCCTTTCGCCCACCGGCGAATCATCGATCTCGCCAAGGGGCCTGCCCAGGCGCTGGGGCTGACGTCCGCCGGCACCGCCTATGTTTCCCTGCACAGGCTCGATTAGGCGCTTCTTAATCCCTTCCGGCGATTCTTGGCCCGATTCGGGACCAAGGGTTGCTTACATGGAATCGAGATCGTCTCAGCCGACGAATGTCATTCGCTTTCCGGGCGCGCGCGCGTCGGCCAATTCAAGCCGCGATCAACGAAGCCTTATGGATGCGGTCTATGCCGCGGGCTCCCTGTGCATCGCGGCGGGCGATCGCGCAAGCAAAGTCATGGCGACGCGACTCACCATCTTCGGCTTCGTCGTGATCGACGAGGTGCAGGCAGACGGGACCGTGCGCCGCCTGCGTCCTTCCGAGGCGTTTCATGCATCCACGGACTGCCCGTGGCGAATCTCGAAGCCGTCGAGCCGCTACAGGCTCGATGACGAATGGCCGGAAACGGACCGCGACCTGTTTGCCGCCCTGCAGGCTTGAACTGCAACGAAGGCCTCGCCTTTTCCTTCCCCTGAACTATTTCCTGCGCCAGTCCGCAGCGCTTTCAGGGGGTGTCGATGCATCTGGTTCAGATTCTGCTGCCGCTTGCCGACAACAAGGGCCGCCGTCTCGACGGGGCGGTCTATGCCCGCGTTCGCACGGAACTGTCCGAGCGCTTCGGCGGGATCACGAGCTTCACGCGCGCTCCGGCGGAAGGCGTCTGGAAGGAGGGCGGTCATACGACCCACGACGATATCGTCGTGTTCGAAGTCATGGCACGCGAGCTCGATCAATCCTGGTGGGAGCGCTACCGGGCTGACCTGGAGCGCCGGTTCGAGCAGGAAACCATCGTGATTCGCGCGATCCGGGTCGACATGCTGTGACGCGTTTCGGGCCGGCCCTCGGGAACCCGACCCGCACTGCTTCGCTTGTTGATGAAAAGGCGGAGCACCCTCATGGCCAAGCCACTGATCGTTTTCATCCCTCATAATCTCGGCGAAGCCGAAGCCATGCGACGGCTCCATGGAGGCATGGCTGGACTGAAGTCCCAGTTCGGGGACAAGGTCGCGTCCATCGACGAGAGCTGGAGCGGGAACCGCATGGACTTTCGCGTTGGAGCCATGGGCCAGAACGTCAGCGGCCATCTCGAAGTAATGCAGGATCAGGTTCGGGTCGAAGTGCAGTTGCCGTGGCTTCTCGCCATGATCGCAGAGAAGGCAAAGACCTTCATTCAGAAGCAGGGCACGTTGATGCTCGAGAAGAAATAGTCGTCGCTGCAGCGATGAACCTGCGTTCAGGAACATGAACGCGTATGGAACAAAACAGCTTCGTCTGAGTTCTTCAATCGATTGCGACCACGACCGCTCGTTGGTGCGCTTCACTTAAGACATCGCTTTATTCACCCCGGGCCGTGTTCTTCCGCCTGACGCGACAACACACCTGTATTTGAGGATGGCGCTATGCATGAGCGTTTGATGACGCAGTCCTATGCCCTTCGATCGCCTGCCCAAGCCGGTTCGGAAAAACCCCTCCTCGTCTGCTTCTCTCATCTTCGCTGGGATTTCGTCTGGCAGCGGCCTCAGCATCTGCTCAGCCGCGCGGTCAAGCATTACGACGTGCTGATCATCGAGGAGCCGGTCTTCAAGCCAGGCGCAAAGCCCCACATGGATGTGAGCGTACGGCCTCAGGGCGTGACCATTGCCGTCCCGGTTCTTCCCGAAGGCCTGCCGCATGAGGATGTCATCGCCGAGCAGCACGATCTGATCGAGGAGCTGATCGGCCGCGAGGCCCATAGCCCGCGCGTGTTCTGGTACTACACGCCCATGGCCATGGCCTTTACCAGCGATCTCGAATGCGACCTGTGCGTCTACGACAACATGGATGAGCTCTCGCTTTTCCGTGGCGCGTCACAGGAGCTGCTCGACTTGGAAAACGCTCTCTTCGCCCGCTGCGATCTCGTCTTCACGGGCGGCATGAGCCTCTACGAGGCCAAGCGCCATCGTCATCGCAGCGTCCACGGCTTCCCGTCTTCCATCGATTTCCATCACTTCTCCCAGGCGCGTTCGATCGACAGGGATCCAGGCGATCAGGCCTCGATCTCGCGCGTCCGCCTCGGCTTCTTCGGCGTTGTGGACGAGCGCATGGATATCGACCTCCTGGCCGAGGTTGCCGATCTGCGCCGCGACTGGAACTTCGTGATGATCGGGCCCGTGGTGAAGATCGACCCGGCGACTCTGCCGCAGCGGCCCAACATCCATTGGCTCGGCGGAAAGTCCTACAACGAACTGCCGCATTACCTGTCCGGTTGGGATGTAGGCTTCATGAATTTCGCACTGAACGAGGCGACGAAGTTCATCAGCCCGACGAAGACGCCGGAATTCCTGGCGGCCGGCGTTCCGGTCGTTTCGACGCCGATCACCGACGTGGTGCGGCCTTACGGCGAGAAGGGGCTCGTCGAAATCGCCAAGGATGCGAAAGACGTGGTTGCCAAGGTCGAGACCATCCTGTCCCGCCCGAAGGATGCATGGCTCGCCAAGGTCGACCGTCACCTGGCGGCCGGTTCCTGGGACAAGACCTGGGCATCCATGCACAAGCTCATGCTGGATGCTGCAGGCGACGAAATGGCCAAGCGCTCCGCCTCGTCCCTTCCCGTTTATGCCACCACGCCTGCGGAGTGATCTGGAATGTATGATTGGTTGATCGTCGGTGCCGGCTTTGCGGGCAGCGTTCTTGCCGAACGCCTCGCGACCGAGCGCAACGAGCGCGTTCTTCTTATCGACCGCCGCAGCCATATCGGCGGCAACGCTTATGACCGCTACGATGAAGAGGGTCTGCTCATCCACCAGTATGGGCCCCACATCTTCCACACCAACTCGAAGCAGATCTTCGATTATCTGTCCCGCTTCACGGAATGGCGCTTCTACGAGCATCGCGTGCTGGCGGAAGTGGACGGCATGCTGGTGCCGATCCCGATCAACCTCGATACGGTCAACAAGCTTCATGGCTTGAACCTCACCTCCGAGCAGCTGCAGGACTGGTTCGCCGAGCGGGCGGAGAAGATCGGCGAGATCAGGACCTCCGAGGACGTGGTGGTCTCCGCCGTCGGGCGGGAACTCTACGAGAAATTCTTCCGCGGCTACACGCGCAAGCAATGGGGGCTCGACCCTTCCGAGCTCGACAAGTCGGTGACCTCACGCGTGCCGACCCGCACGAACCGGGACGACCGCTACTTCACGGACGAGTTCCAGTTCATGCCGAAGCACGGCTACACCCGGATGTTCGAGAAGATGGTCGCTCATCCGAACATCCATGTGATGACGCAGACCGAATTCGACGACGTGAAGAACATCGTTCCGCATCGCCGCGTCATCTATTGCGGCCCGATCGACGAGTACTTCAATTTCCAGTTCGGCAAGCTGCCCTATCGCTCGCTGCGCTTCGAGCATGTCACCCTCGACAAGGCGTGGCATCAGCCGGTGGGCGTGGTGAACTACCCGCAGACGAACGACTACACCCGCGTCACGGAATACAAGCACCTGACAGGTCAGGAGCATGTCAAGACGGCGCTGACCTACGAGTATCCGTCCGCCGAGGGCGATCCCTATTACCCGATTCCGAAGGCGGAAAACCAGGAGCTGTTCAAGAAGTACGAGCGGCTTGCCCTGGCGACGCCGGATGTGTGGTTCGTGGGCCGTCTGGCCACTTATCGATACTACAACATGGACCAGATCGTTGGCCAGGCGCTCGCCACCTTTCGGCGCATCAACGAGTCCCTGCCCGTCGGCGCGGATACCAGCGCCGTGAAGGTCGTGTCGCCTTCGGCGGGTCTGGTTTCGTAAAAGCTCCTCATTTCAAAAAAAGCGGCGCAGAGAAATCTGCGCCGCTTTTTCATGTTCGGGTCGAGAAGCGATCAATCGTTATGCAGCGGCTTCGGCAGCCCGAACGGCTTCCTCGAGGCGCGCGGCTCTCGACTCCACGGCCAGCTCCACCAGGGCGTCGGTCAGCATCGTCGCCGTCGGATCGGCCAGGGGCTCGTCCCGGAACAGGCGCAGGGTCGAGGCGACGAGGCGCCCGCGGCCATAGGAACGTTCGACGCCGAGCGCCACCGGCTTGTGGATCCAGCCAACCACGAGGCCGGCGAAGACGCGGGCCTGGAAGTCGAGCAGGTTGCAGTTCGCGATCACGTAATCCGGCAGCACCCGGTCCATGGTCTCGTCGAGGAGGGGGCCCGAAGGCAAGCGGGTGAAATGACCCGAGCGCCGCAGCCAGCCGAAGGACGACGCCCAGTCGCCGGACCAGAGGGTGCCGGCGCGCGCCTGCACGCGCACCGCCTGCCAATGCGGGAAGAACGGATAGAGGGTCATGTCCTCTTCCGGCAGGAGCAGAAGCTTCGCGCCCGCGCGCACATGGTCCGTAATGGCCTTATTGTGCGTCCGGGACACGATCAGGGTCGATTCCTCGAACGCGCGGGCCATGGTGTAGCCGAGGGCCTTGAAGCGCTCGCGGATATCCTCGTCCGGCGACCACACCAGCTCGCGCGCATAAAGCGGCCGCGCGCGCTTGGGATGAACGGCGATGTCGTGGTGGTTGTGCGCGATCAGCTTGCCGTCCGGCCCGCGAAGATCGAAGTTGATGCGCCTGAGCGACGGCTCGTCGACTGCCGGCATGGGCATCTCGATGCGCCCGAGATCGAGCACGTCGGGCGCCGCGATGCGGGGCAGCGACAACCGCGTCGTCTCGTTGCAGACCGAGATTTCGAGCTGGCAATCCTCGAGCGGCTGGCCGGCCCCGTGGGCGACCGCGAGTCCCAAGGCGGCCGTCTCGCCCGACCAATAGGAGGCACGTTCCCATTTCGGCACGATGACCGTGTCCGAGTTGACGATGTGGAACAGCTCGTGGAACACGCGCGGATTTCGGCGCATGTCGAGAAGGCCGTTCGATTCCCAGTGGCAGTCGTGAAGCTCGGTGATCACGTAGCCGGCGAGGTTCGGCTTCCGGCGCATGGCCTCGATCTCGTACTTGAGCGCGCGGAACTGCTGCCACTGCGCGGCGATCACGAAGCGGCGCAGGTCGCCGAAGACGCGATCCAGGCTCCAGTCGGAGAAGCGGTTCTCGACCCCGTGGGCATACATCACGCCCTCGCCCCAGTCGTGGCCGGTCTCGAACCACCAGGGCTCCTCGCCCTTGGCGTCGCGAAGGTCCTTCGGATAGGGCAGGCCCCAGTTGCCGAACTCCGAGCACATCAGCGGTTCGCGGCCGGTGATGACCGCGTCGCCGTGGGGCGAGTACAGCCAGGAGGCGCGGCTGGACAGCTCGTCGACGAACTGGTCCCACGCCGCCCGATGATCGGGATAGGCCGCGTAGAAGTGATAATCCGCGATGTCGGATTCCACGTGGAAGCTCGGCGCAAGCGGCGAGTTGTCGACCACGAGACGCGTCGGGTCGTAGGCCTTCAGCCAGGCGAAGGTCCGCTTGAGCCAGTCGCGGTGATCCGCGTCGTTGACGAGGTCGACGCCCCAGTTCTCGTTGATGATTGTCCAGATGATGATCGAAGGATGGTTCCCGTCGCGGTCGACGATGCCCTTCAGAAGCTTTTCCTTGCGCCCGCGGGAGCGGTCCGTGGCCATGCCGCCGTTCGGCAGCTCGGTCCAGATGAGCATTCCCATCCGGTCCGCCACTTCGTAATAGCGCGGGTCGGCCGCCTTGATGTGGCAGCGCAGGCAGTTGAGGCCCAGCTCCTTGGCCTTGCGGAACTGATCCTCCAGGAACTCCACCGACGGCACGGTGCAGATCGTGTCCGGATAGTAGTCCTGGTCGAGGGCGGAACGCAGGTAGAGCGGCTCGCCGTTGAGATAGAACTTGCCGTTGCGCGTCTCGATGGAACGGTAGCCGAAATTGTCCGCGATCTCGTCCTTCACCTCACCGTTGCGGATGAGCTCGAGACGGATGCGATAGAGATTGGGATGGTCAGGCGACCAGGCGCGAACGTCGTCGAGCGTGAACTCGAACGGCATGGACGTCACGCCCACCTGCGTCCCGTGCATCTCGTCGAGCACCACGTCGCCCGAAGGGTCCGTGACTTCGATGCGGATCTGGGTCGCATCCGTGAGCGGGCGCGCGAAGAAAACCCCCGAGGTCACTCGACCCGTCGTCAGGTTGGGAACGAGGCGCACGCGGTTCATGTGATCGGTGATGCGGCGCTCGAGATAGACGGGCTGCCAGATGCCTGACAGGGGGCCGTACCAGCTCTGCTTGCCGAACGGGATCTCGGCGAAGGGCGAATCCGGGAATTCGGCCGGGTTGTCGGTCGGGCTGTCGACGCGGACCTTGATCTCGTTCGCCCCCGGTCTGAGATGAGGCGTGACGTCGAACGAGAAGGGCAGGAACCCGCCTTCGTTATGGCCGACCATCTCGCCGTTGACGAACACCTTGGTATTGTGAAACACCGCACCGAAGCGGATCCAGATGCTGTCATGCAGCCAAGCTTCGTCGATCTCGATGGTCCTGCGATAGATCCCGATCCCGGCCCGCATGCGCAGATCCGCAAACTGGGCCTGCCAGGGACTTGGCACCGTGATCTCGCGAACCTCCGCCGGGCCCGACAGACGGTCGTCGGCCACGTGCAAAAATTCCCAAGTCCCGTCCAGGCTGATGCGATTGTCCTGCATGACATCTCCTTGAATCAGAGATTACCCAAGGGTTTCGAAAACGGCGAAAACATGGCTGAAGGCGAGCAGTGCGGGAAGGCATCCCGCCTGCGACATCGCGCGACACCAATGCGCGTCCGACCCATCGGCCCCTCGTCTCTGACCGTGATTGACGGCCTGTCTCGAACAACGGGGAAAAGCGTCTTTGGATCCCGCGCCGGAGCGACCGGGGAGCCTGCGTGCGGCGAGCCGCGGAGGCAGCCAGGAACCGGCCCTTCGCATCCCGCGTTGCCCTGTCAGTCCCGAGCCTTGCCGCTCGCCCGACAAACCATGCTTTCAAAGAGGCTAGAGATGGCTCAACGAATTCCCGACGATCGCGCCCGGCAGGGAGCATCCGGACGCCCGGTTCTGGGTGTTCTGATCGGCTCGCTCCTGCTTCTTGCGGTCGCTGTGACCGGTTACATGATTTGGGTCGGCTCGACTTCGCCCGACGATCCGGGCACCGATGCGGCCCGCGCCAATGTGACCGGCTCGACGACCGGCTCGTCCAATCCCGATCCCACCAACCGGACGTCTCCGGCCAACCCGGCCTATCCTGCGCCGGGAGCCCAGCCCTCGGCCAACGAACCGCCGAAGCCATAAGGATTTTCCCTTACGGAAGCCGGGAGAGGCGATGGCCTCTCCCGGCTTTTTTGTTGCGCTTCCTCCGTGGGACGGCGACTTTTCGCCGTAATGATTCGCAAAGAACCGGCCCGCTCGCGCATCGTGCGAAAAGGCCGCCCGGTTCTCTGCGCGATGGGCTTCTGACAATAAGGGCGTCGGTTCGATCCGATGCCTGGGGCATGCGATGGGGAAGACCGAATGACGAGTATGGGCATGAGGCGGCTCCTCGGAGCGGCTGCGATCGTGTTGAGCGTTGCGACGGGGGGCATGTCCCATGCGCAGCAGGCTCAGGCACCGGCCTCGGCTCAGCCCCAAGCGGAGTCCCAGGACGCGCCGGCTTCCGCTCCGGCGGCCGGACCCGCAACCTCGATTTCAGCCGAAACAAAGGCCGCCCGCGCCAAGCTCGATGGCTTCAAGGCCGACCTCGACCAGAAGGAAGCGGCGATCCAGGGCCGGACCATGGCGGACGCGGATCTCCAGAACATCCGCGCGCAGATCGAGCCGATCATCGCCGAGATCCGCACAGTCATCGACGAGCAGATGCCGAAGCTCGAGGCCAGCAAGCAGCGCCTGAGCCAGCTCGGACCGAAGCCGGACAAGGGCCAGCCCGAGGAGAGCGCCGATGTGGCCCGCGATCGCGCCGAGCGCGAGGCGGCCGTGGCGGAACTCGACGAGACCCAGCGGCTCGGGCGCGCCCTGCTCGTCCAGGCCGAGCAGCTGAGCACGCAGATCGGCGACCTGCGCCGGGCCGGTTTCACCCGCGCCCTGTTCGAGCAGAGCGACGGCCTCTTCAGCCCGAGCCTCTGGATGAACGTGGTGCATGCCCTCCCGCGCGAGGTTCGGTCCTTGCGGATCGTCATGGGCGATGCCCTTGAGCAGCTTCAGCGCAGAACCTCGCTCGGGGTCCTGGTCCTTCTCGGTCTGGCCGTCGGCGTGGCCATCGCCCTTTACGCCGGGCGGCGCTCGATCGCTCCGCGCCTCGTGAGGCGCGACCCCTCCATCACCGATCCCGCGCGACGCAGCCGCCTCCTGGCGGCCCTCGGCGTTCTGATCCTCGGGGCGGGCCCGGCCATCGCCGGCAGCTGGATCGTCTGGGTGGCGTTCGATTCCGTCGATATCGTCCCGCCACGGCTGGAGCAGGTCGGCAAGGCCCTTCTGAGCGGCCTGGCCTTCATCGCCTTCGTGCGGGCCCTCATCGATGCGGTCCTGGCGCCGGACCACACGTCCTGGCGGCTGATCCCGGTCCGGGATGCCTCCGCCGCGCGGATCATGAGCTTCTCCGTCACCCTGGCGACCGTCATGGTCGCCGGGAAAGTGATCGAGGCGTTCAACGCGGCCATTGCCGCCGCCCTGCCCATCACCGTCATCACCCGGGCGATCTTCGCCCTGGCGGCGGCGCTCATCTTCGCCGAGCTCCTGCGGCGATTCGCGGCCCGCGAGAACCAGGACGAGGCCTGCCTCGGGCCTTACGTCGCGCAGGACGTCGATATCGGCGGCCCCCTGCGGAGCCTCGGTTGGTTCGTGGTTGCGTTGATCGTCGGCAGCGAGATCGGCGGCTACGTGGCGCTCGCCTCCTTCACCGTCGACCAGGCCGTGGGCATTTCCATCGTTCTCGCCCTGCTGATCCTGGCCATCGCATTCGCGGACGAGTTCATCGGCGGCTCCCTGCGGGGTCAGAGCCGGCTCGCCACCGCCTTGCAGGCCAATACCGGCCTGCGCCGGCGCTCCCTCGAGCAGATCGGCATTCTGGCCAGCGGAATCGTGCGGCTGACGCTGATCATCGTCGCGATCCTGCTGGTGCTTCTGCCCTGGGGCATCGAATCCACGGATGTAACGGGATCGCTGCGGGCCCTGTTCTTCGGGTTCAATGTCGGCGACCTCACGATCTCCCTGTCGTCGATCCTCATCGCGGCCCTTCTGTTCGCCGCGGGCTTCATCATCACGCGCATGATCCAGCGCTGGCTCAACAACACCTTCCTGCCGGCGACGGATCTGGATGCGGGCCTGCGCAATTCCATCAGTACGGCGGCGGGCTATGTGGGCATCATCGCGGCGGGCATGATCGGCTTCACCTATCTGGGGCTGAGCCTGGAGCGGGTGACCATCGTGGCCGGCGCGCTGTCGGTCGGTATCGGTTTCGGCCTTCAATCCATCGTCAACAACTTCATCTCGGGCCTGATCCTGCTCTGGGAGCGCCCGATCCGGGTCGGCGATCTGGTGGTCGTGGGCGATGCGGAGGGCTATGTACGGCGCATCAACGTGCGCTCGACCGAGATTCAGACGGGCGACCGCGCGATGCTCATCGTGCCCAACTCGAACCTGATTTCCGGCGTGGTGCGCAATCGCGTGCGCAATGACCGGATCGGGCGCGTGCTCGTCTCGGTCCCGGTGCCCCGCGCCTCCGATCCGGATCAGGTCGCGGAGATCATGCGCCGGGCCGCCCTGGCCCATCGCGAGATCATGAGCGAGCCTGCTCCGCGGGTCCTCTTCAAGAAGGCGACGGAGAACACCATCGATTTCGATCTCGTCGGCTTCGTGGACGACATCGATTCGGCCGGACGCGTCTCGAGCGACATCTATTTCGAGGTCTTCCGCGGCCTGCGCAAGGCCGGGATCGGAGTCCCCGCGCCGGCCTCCGCGCCGGACGAGGAGATGCGGGACGAGGCTCCGAAGACCGAGGAGAAGGAGGACGAAACCTTAACCCTTCTCAAGGATAAGACGCCCGCATGAAGCGTCCGATCCTCCTGATTCTCCCAGTCCTCGCGCTCGCCGCCTGCCAGAGCGAGAAGCCCGCCCAGCGCAGCCAGGTCCCGAGCTTCTACGTCTCGATGGCCGATGCGAATGCGCAGGTCGATGCCGCCATGGCGCGCGACATGATCGGCGCCTATCGCGGCAACAACGGCCTGCGCCCCCTGGTCCTCGATCCCGACCTGCAGGCCGCCGCCCAGGCGGAGGCCGATGCCATGGCCAAGGCCGACAAGCCGAGCTCCGCCGAGGCCTTCAAGGCGCGCCTCGCCTCGAAGGGCTTTGCAGGGCCGGCCGCCAACCTTTCCGCCGGCTACCACACCCTGGCCGAGGCCTTTTCCGGCTGGCGGGAGAGCCCGCAGCACAATCGGGTCCTTCTCGATGCGCGGGCGACCCGGGTCGGAATCGCGACGGCCTATGCGCCGAACTCCAAATACAAGGTCTACTGGGTTCTCGCCGTCGCGGCCGACAGGCGCTGAGCCGCCAGCGTCAGCCTGGCGCGGAACCGGGCCGGAACTTAACCTATGTGAGCGCGCTTTAAGCTTGAGGAATTCTCAAGCTGAACGAGTACGCGTTTCGTCACATGCCGGATTTCGATCCCAAGCTGGGGAAGCAACTGCCTCCGCCGCCCGCGGTGGGAAGCGAGCAGGAGGTCGGTCCCGGCCAGGGCAGCACCCTGGCAAAGGAGGCCGCCGCCGCAGCAGCCCATCAACCGGAACCGCCGCATGGCCAGGACATGGCCCCGAGCATCGTCCGGGAGCTCTACCAGCTTTTCCGCGACATGTTTCGGAACCGGAAAGGCTGGCCCATGCTGCGGCTGGGCGCGGCCATTCTCGTCATCCTCGTCGGCAACATGTTCGGCCAGGTTCGGCTCAATCAATGGAACGGCGCCTTCTTCGATGCGGTCGAGAGGCGCGATGCCTCCACCTTCTTCGACCAGCTCCTGGTCTTCCTGGTCATCGTCGCCGTGCTCCTGGCTCTCGTGGTGGCGCAGACCTGGCTTCAGGAGCGCCTCAAGATCCGGCTGCGCCAGCGCCTGACGCAGGTGCTGCTCGACATCTGGCTCAAACCGAACCGCGCCTATCAGATGGGCTTCGTGGGCGAGAGCGGCGCGCAGCCCGACCAGCGGATGCAGGAGGATTGCCGCCTCTTCTCCGAGCTCTCGACGGAGCTCGGGGTCGGCATGCTGCAGGCCTTCCTGCTTCTCGTGAGCTTCATCGGCGTCCTGTGGGCCCTCTCCGGCCCCGTGAGCTTCTCCCTGGCCGGCCGCGAGATCACGATCCCCGGCTACATGGTCTGGGTCGCGGTCGGCTATGCGGGGATCGGCTCCGGGCTCACATGGCTCGTCGGCCGCCCGATGATTCGCCTCAACACGCTGCGCTACGCTCGCGAGGCCGAGCTGCGCTTCGCGCTCGTGCGCGTGAACGAGAGCGCCGAGAGCGTCGCCCTCTACAACGGAGAGCCGGACGAGCGCCGAAACCTCGACGAGTTCGTCGAGGCCGTCCTGAAGGCCTCCCGGCGCCTCTCCGGCGGCCTCGCCCGCCTGACCTGGATCACATCGGGTTATGGCTGGCTGGCCATCGTGGTGCCGATCCTGGCGGCCGCGCCGGACTATTTTGCGGGCCGCCTCTCCTTCGGCGAGATGATGATGGTGGTCGGCGCCTTCAACCAGGTCCAGTCGGCCCTGCGCTATTTCGTCGACAACTTCCCGAAGATCGCCGATTGGCGCTCCGCGGTCCTGCGCGTCGCCACGTTCCGGCAGGCCGCCCTCGATCTCGACGAGGTCGCGGCCGAGAGCAGCACGATCGATATCGGGCCGCACCCGAAGGGCTGGCTCAGCTTCGAAGGAGTCTCGATCGCACTGAGCGACGGCAGCATCCTCATCGAGGACGCGACGGCCGAGATCCAGCCCGGCGAGCGGGTGCTGATCATGGGCGAATCGGGCGCCGGCAAGAGCACCCTGTTCCGGGCCATTTCCGGTCTCTGGCCCTGGGGCTCCGGCCGGATCCGCATCCCCAAGCCCGAGGAGATGATGTTCCTGCCGCAGCGGCCCTATCTTCCCCTGGGATCCCTGCGCGCCGCCATCAGCTATCCGGCCTCGCCCGAGACCTTCGACGACGACCGGGTGCGGGCGGCGCTCGAGCGTTGCGGCCTGGGCGAGTTCGGCGAGATGCTCGACAAGCACGAGCGCTGGGACAGGAGCCTGTCCCTCGGCCAGCAGCAGCGCGTGGCCTTCGCCCGGGTCCTCCTGCACCGGCCCAGATGGGTGTTCATGGACGAGGCGACCTCGGCTCTCGACGAGGAGAACCAGGCCTCCATGCTGGCCCTGTTCGAGGGCGAGCTGAGGGGGGCGAGCGTGCTGTCGATCGGGCACCGGCCCGGCCTCGAGGAGTTCCACACCCGTACGCTCCACATCCGCAAGACCGAGGAAGGGGCCATTCTCCTGGCCCGGCCCCGGCCGCGGCAGGAGGGGCGCTCGCAGCCGAAGCCAGGGCCCAGGTGGATCGGGCGCTTTCGCCGGAGCCTGAAGCCGGTCCGGAGCCGGGCATGACGGGGAACGGTCCCGAACGTACCGGCTTTTCAACCGGGGTGAAGTGCGCAAGTCTTGCCCGGAGGCGCCGCGTCCTTCGCGGAGCCCGTCACGTTCGCAGGTAGATGCCTATGCGGCTGATCAGGCTATATGTCCGTGTCCTGGGCCAGCTCGGATCCGACCTGAGGGTCGGCGCGCTCCTGGCTCTCGCCAACATCGCGCTTGCGATCTCGGCTTTCGCAGAACCCATCCTGTTCGGGCGCATCATCGACGTGCTCACCCGTGCCCAGGTGCCGAACGCCGCGCCCGTGACGTTCGGGACCCTCATGCCGCTCATCCTCGCCTGGGTGGCCTTCGGCTTGTTCTCCATCGGGGCGGGAGCGCTGGTGGCGCTGCATGCCGACCGGCTGGCCCACCGGCGGCGGCTGGCCGTGGTGGCGAACTACTTCGAGCACGTGCTCGAACTGCCGCTCGCCTTCCATACCTCGACCCATTCGGGCCGCGTCCTGAAGGTGATGCTGGAAGGCTCGGGCGCCATGTCGTGGCTCTGGCTCGGCTTCTTCCGCGAGCACCTGTCGGCCCTCATCGCGCTCGTCGTCCTCCTGCCGCTGACCGTGTTCCTGAACTGGCGCCTGGGCCTGCTCCTCGTCGCCCTGGTGGCGGTCTTCGCCTTTCTCACCGCCATCGTGCTGCGCAAGACGGAAACTCTCCAGGGTTCGGTGGAGCGCTACCATTCGAGCCTCGCCGAGCATGCCTCGGATGCGCTCGGCAACGTGCCGGTGATCCAGTCCTTCACCCGCGTCGAGGCCGAAAGCCGCTCCCTGCGCACCATCATCCAGCAATTGCTCCAGGCGCAGAATCCGGTGCTGTCCTGGTGGGCTTTGGCCTCGGTCGCCTCCCGGGCCTCGGCCACGATCACGGTCACGGCGATCTTCCTTCTCGGGACCTGGCTGCACCTGAACGGACTGGCGACTATCGGCGAGGTCGTCATGTTCATGAGCATGGCCACCATGCTGATCGGCCGGCTGGAGCAGGCTGTCAGCTTCATCAACCAGCTCTTCATGCAGGGGCCGAAGCTTCAGGAATTCTTCGAGATCCTGGACACGGCACCGGCCGTGCACGATCGCGCCAATGCCCGGCATGTGGAACGCTACAAGGGCGATGTCGCCTTCGACAATGTCAGCTTCTCCTATGACGGCAAGCGCACTGCCGTGCAGGACGTGTCCTTCACGGTGCATCAGGGGGAGAACGTGGCGCTGGTCGGCGCCACCGGGTCGGGCAAGTCGACGACGCTGGGCCTTTTGCACCGCGCCTTCGATCCGCAATCGGGCAGCATCCGCGTCGACGGGCTCGACATCCGCGACGTCACGCTGTCGTCCCTGCGCCGGAACATCGGCGTGGTGTTCCAGGAGCCGATGCTGTTCGCCCGCACCATTCGCGAGAACTTGCAGGTCGGGCGGCCCGACGCCACGGATGCGGAGATGATCGAGGCGTTGGAGCGGGCGCAGGCCATCGAGTTCATCTCGCGTCAGGCGGACGGCCTCGACACGGTCATCGGCGAGCGCGGGCGCTCGCTTTCCGGCGGCGAGCGCCAGCGCCTGTCGATCGCCCGCGCGCTCCTGAAGAACCCGCCGATCCTCATTCTCGACGAGGCGACGAGCGCGCTCGATGCCGCCACGGAGCGCAAGCTGCAGCTCGCGCTGGACGAAGTGATGAAGGGGCGCACGACCTTCGTGATCGCCCATCGTCTCGCCACCATCCGTAACGCCAATCGCATCCTCGTCTTCGATCAGGGCCGCATCGTCGAATCCGGCACCTTCGAGGAGCTCGTGGCGAAGGACGGCCGCTTCGCGGAGCTCGCCAAGGCGCAGTTCATGGCCGCAGAGGAACCGCCGCCGAAACGCGTCAGGGTGTCGGCGCACGCATGAGGCCGTCCTTCGATCCACGAACCAGGGGTACGCGCCATCAGGTCGACGGCGTGACGCTTCACGCCGTCGAGGCGGGGCCGGAAGACGGGCCGCTCGTGATTCTCCTCCATGGTTTCCCGGAATTCTGGTGGGGATGGCGTTATCAGATCGGCCCCCTGGCCGAGGCCGGGTTCCGCGTGCTCGTGCCGGATCAGCGCGGCTACCATCTCAGCGACAAGCCCGAGGGCCGGCGCGCCTACGATCTCGACATTCTGGCGAAGGATGTGGTCGGTCTGGCGGATGCGCTCGGGCGCAGGACGTTTTCGGTCGTCGGGCACGACTGGGGCGGACTGGTGGCCTGGTGGACCGCCTCGCGTTATCCGGACCGCGTCGTGAAGCTCGCCATCCTCAATGCGCCCCACCCGAGCGTCGCCGGTTCCTACATGCGCTCGCACCCGAGCCAGATGGTGAGGAGCCTCTATGTCGGCTTCTTCCAGCTCCCGTGGCTGCCCGAATCCATGCTCTCGGCCAACGGCTATCGCAGCCTGAGGGACGCCCTCCGTCGCACGAGCCGGCCCGGCACGTTCTCGGACGACGACATGGCACGATACGAGGCGGCCTGGTCGCAGCCCGGCGCGTTGACGGCGATGCTGAACTGGTACCGGGCCCTGCCGTTCCGGCCCGAGATGAAGGATCCCACGGTCCGCCCGCCCACCCTGGTGATCTGGGGCGGCAAGGACCGGTTCATGGAGAAGGGTCTTGCGGAGGCAAGCCTTTCCTTGTGCGAGACCGGCAGCATCCGCTGGATCGAAAACGCCACCCATTGGGTGCAGCACGAGGAGCCGGAAACGGTCAACGCGGCGCTGGTGGAGTTTTTGAGGAACTAGCGCATCGTGCGAAAAGTGGACCGGGTTTTTCGCATTCAACGATGCGCTCTTTATAGAGCGGAGCATCGGATCCGATGCTTTAGCGAATCAATCTCAGCAGCCACCATCCTTCGGTGCGATGAGATGCGATGCGATGCGCAGGCGCTGTTTCCCTCCCCCTTGTGGGGAGGAGAGCTTCCGGCCCGCCTCGGGATAATGTTCTCATTTTGTTCTTGACAGGCAGGGCAAGCTCGGCTATATCATTGCCCATCCCCGCCCGACGAGGGACGCGCTTCGCGAGGCGTCACAAG
>JAEWKH010000158.1 GCA_023386155.1 Pseudomonadota bacterium | reverse complement strand
AAGGATCACCGCATTGTCGCCCATGGAGCCGCCGACGAAACCGCGCTGTCCGGGAAAAGCCGGCGTCGCACCCTTGCGGACCACCCAGTATTCCTTGTCGCCGTGGCTCTCCCGCCAGACGAAGTTGTGATGATTGTGGACCATGTCCGTCACCTGCCCGCCGATGATCTGGCGCACGCGCTCGACCACCCATTCACGTCCGGCATAGGCATAGAGCCCGCCAAGCTTCACCCCGGCGATGTAGCTGCGGCCGATCTCGCTGTCCTGGTGGACGAGGGCAGGGTCGACCTCCATGCCGTCCTTCGCCCCGACCAGGGCAAGGTGCTGGGTGGTGATCTTGTGGCCGAGGCCGCGGGAGCCGAAATGCACCCCGATCCAGACGAACCCTTCCTCGTCCTCGAACAGGTCCACGTAGTGATTGCCGGATCCGACCGTCCCGAGCTGGCCTGAGGCCAATTTCTTGAGATCCCTGACGCCGGCCTCGTCCCAAAGCGGCGATTCGAACAGCTCGTGGTCGACCGCCACGGCGTTCCTCTGCCCGATCCCGAAGCTGATGGTGCGGCCGATGTCGGAGAGGATGCGCCCCGTCTGGGCGGCAATGTCCTCGTAGCGGGTATCCAGCCGGACGGCCATGTTCCCGCAGGCGATGTCGAACCCGACGCCGCTGATGGAAATATGCTCCTCGTAGGCAATCACGCCGCCGATGGGGTGCGCATAGCCGAGATGGCCGTCCGCGCACAACACACCCTTCACGGCGCTGCCGACCTGCATGCAGCGGTCCAGCTGCCTGATCGTCTTCTCGTCGTGCTCGCCATAGATGCGCGTGTTCGCCGTCAATGATGCTCTCCTCTCTCCAGGAACATCCTCGAGGAACATCCCTAGCGAAAATGAAACTATGAAACAATAAGATCAGGGTCGGTTGTATCGCTCTCGCAGGCGCTCGACCTCGCGCTGCAGGGCGTCGAGACCACGCGCGAGGTCGCGCCCCATGTTCTCGACGACACCTGCATTCGCGGCCACGTCGGGACAATCCAGCGTGCCGTCGCGGCGGTGGCGAGGGGAGATGCCGCCCTGGGGCGTGAGGAGATAGGCGCAGCCCGTGTCCTCGTCCCGCCAGACCACGGGTTGATCGAGCGCCATCGAAGGGGAAGCCGAGAGCATCAGAAGAGCTATGCCGCACCATAGGACGGATCGGTTCATGAGGGACCTCCGGGAACGAGCCTGACCTTCCAGGCAATGCCGGCTTGAGCGTCCGTGTTCCTGGGAGCCGTCCCGCTACCTTCCGTCAATTTGACTTCCCGCCGGGTTTAGAGGACATCACGCGGTTTGATGGACCTGTGCCGCGGTAAGTCCCGTCGGCACGAAGGATTGCCCGCCTCCGGAGTGATTGATGGACGGTTCTGTCCCCCAGCAGCGGATGTCTTTGCGCAACATCTCCGTGGCCAAGCTGACGAGTGTCGTCGAGCGGAGCCATGCCCGCCTCTGCGCCGTTCTGGTGCTGCTGTCGCTCGCCTGCTTCCTGCCGGGCTTCACCTCGCTCCAGCCCATGGACCGGGACGAGCCCCGCTATGCCCAGGCATCCAAGCAGATGCTGGAAACCGGCGATTTCGTCGATATCCGCTTCCAGGACGAGGCGCGGCACAAGAAGCCGGTCGGCATCTACTGGATGCAGAGCGCCACCGTGGCCATCGGGCAGGCACTGGGCGTGCCCGAGGCACGGACCACGATCGCCCTCTACCGGCTTCCTTCCCTGTTCGGCGCCATCGCGACGGTCCTGCTGACCTATTGGGCGGCCCTGGCCTTCTTCGGCCGGCGAGGAGCCTTCCTGACGGCGGCCCTGATGGCCACATGCGTGATTCTCATGGTCGAGGCGCGCCTCGCCAAAACGGACGCCATACTCGCCGCCTGCTCCGTCGCGGTCATGGGCGGGCTCGCGCGGGCCTATCTGAGCCGCGGCGCCGGTGTTCTGCCCCGGCGAGCGCTGCTGATCTTCTGGACCGGGTTCGCCCTCGGGCTTCTGATCAAGGGGCCGCTCGTCCTCATGTTCGCGGGTCTGACGGCCGCCGTTCTTTCCTACCGGGAGCGCTCCGCCCGCTGGCTCCTGACCCTGCGGCCGTGGCTCGGCGCCGTCTTCACCCTGGCCGTCGTGCTGCCCTGGTTCGTCGCCATCGCGCTGAAGACGGGCGGCGCGTTCTATTCCGAAGCCGTCGGCCACGACATGTTGGGCAAGGTCGGCACGGCGCAGAGATACCACTGGGCCCCGCCCGGATTCTACCTGCTCTCGTTCTTCGCCACGTTCTGGCCGGGAGCCGTTCTGGCGGCCATCGCAGTGCCCTTTGCCTGGATCCACCGCCGCGAGGAGCCGGTGGCCTTCGCGCTTGCCTGGATCGTGCCGTCCTGGCTCGTCTTCGAGGCGGTGCCGACGAAGCTCCCGCACTATACGCTGCCGCTCCTGCCGGCCGTGGCGATCGTCACGATCATGGCCATCTCGCGTCATTTCGTCGGGCCGCACCGGCCCGCGGCCAAGCTGGCGACCGTGCTGATCCCGTTCATCCCGGTGGGACTGACGGTGGGACTTTCGGCCGTCGGCTGGTCCTTCGACGGGATGCCGCCCTTCCGGGCGCTTCCCTTCCTCGTGATGTCCTCGCTCCTCGCCCTGTGGGCCTGGCGGCTCTTCGTGAAGAACCGGATGGTCCCGACCCTCTGGGCGAGCTTCGTCTCGGCGGTCTTCCTGGCCATCGGCGTCTTTGGCTTCGCCCAGCTCGATCTGCGCTCCCTCAAGATATCGGATCGCCTGGCCGAGGCCGCCCGCAACGTGCCTTGCGGGAACCCTCAGGTCGCGACCCTGGGCTATCGGGAGCCCAGCCTCGTCTTCCTGACGGGAACGGATCTCGACATGGTCGACTCGGGGGCGCAGGCTTCCGCCTTCCTGGGGCAGGGCGGGTGCCGTGTCGTTTTCGTGGAAAAGCGCTATGAGGACGAGTTCCGGGCGGAGAGCGCGCGTCTGAACCAGCAGCCCGCGCTCTCGACCCGGATCCAGGGATTCAATATCAACAGCGGGCGGCGGGTCGACATCGCGGTTTATGCGATGGGCTTCTGAGCCCTGACGGCACTTTTAGAGAGGCGGCCAGCGATGGCCCGTAACGGATGACTGACCTTTCTCCGGCCCCCCGCATCAGCGTCGTGGTGCCTGTCAAGAACGAGGCGCTCAACATCCTCCCCCTGGTGGAGGAGATCGAACGCGCCTGCGCGCCGCTCTCGCCCTTCGAGGTGATCTACGTGGACGACGGGTCGACGGACGGGACGGTGGAGCAGGTTCTGAGCGCCCGCGCGACCCGGCCCTGGCTGCGTCTCGTGCGGCATGAGGCAAGCTGCGGCCAGAGCGCGGCCGTTCGCACCGGCGTCCACGCGGCTCTCGGGCCCGTCGTCGTGACCCTCGACGGGGACGGGCAGAACGATCCGGCCTTCATCCCCCAGCTCGTGGCGGCCCTGGCCGATCCGCAGGTCGCCCTCGTCGCCGGGCAGCGGGTAGGGCGTAAGGACGGCGCCTACAAGAAGTGGCAGTCCCGCATCGCCAATGGGGTTCGCGGCAGGATTCTGAAGGACGGGACGCGGGACACGGGTTGCGGGCTCAAGGCCTTCCGCCGCGACGTCTATCTGCGGCTGCCTTATTTCGACGCCCTGCACCGCTTCATGCCGGCCCTGGTCAAGCGGGAAGGCTTCCAGATCGCCCATGTGGACGTGGTCGACCGCCCCCGCCATGCCGGTCGGTCGAATTATGGTATGTTCGACCGCCTGTGGGTCGGCATCCTTGATTTAGCCGGAGTCTGGTGGTTGATCCGCCGCCGCCGCCGCGTGCCCGTTGCTCAGGAAATCGTCTGATGTTGATGCGCCTTTCCCACGATCTGGGACTATTTTTCTACGATGTGGTCGTTGCCCGCTTCGATCTGTGGGCCGCCTTCGGCGTTCTGGCCCAGTTCGTCTTCGGTGCGCGCTTCTTCGTCCAGTGGATCGCCAGCGAAAAGGCGGAAAAGAGCGTCATTCCCGTCGGATTCTGGATTCTCTCGATCATCGGTGGCCTGATGACGCTGGTCTACGGCCTCGCCCGGCGCGATATCGTGATCATCCTGCCCCAGCTCTTCTCGATCTTCATCTATGTCCGAAACATGATGCTGATCGCGAAGGAGAAAAAGAAAGCCGGAGGCGCTGTCGTCTCCGGCTCCGAGGTCGAGGCCTCGGCACAATAGCGGCCGAAGCCCCGACAAGCCTCAGGCCGCCTTGGCGTCCGCCTCCCGAAGCCGCGCAAACCCTGCATCCAGGTCCCGCTTCAGATCGTCCAGATCCTCCAGCCCGATATGGAAGCGCAGGGCATGGCCGCCGGGCTCCCACTTGGTGGCCGTGCGGTAGGTCGCGCAGTTGAAGGGGATCACGAGGCTTTCGAAGCCGCCCCAGGAATAGCCCATGCCGAACAGGGCCAGCCCGTCGAGCATGGCGGCGAGCGCCCGGTCGGAGAAGGGCTTGAGGATGACCGAGAACAGGCCGGACGATCCCTTGAAGTCGCGCTTCCAGATCTCGTGGCCGGGATAGGTCTCCAGGGCCGGGTGCAGCACCTGCGCCACCTCGGGCCGGGCTTCCAGCCACCGGGCGAGCCCGAGCGCCTGCTTCTCGTGCTCGCGCAGGCGCAGCGCCATGGTGCGCAGGCCCCTCAGGCCCAGGAAAACGTCCTCCGGCCCCGGGCACATGGCGAAGGAATCGTAGGTTTCACGCAGGCGCTTGAAGCATCGCTCATTGGCCGAGACCATGCCGAGCAGGAGGTCCGACCCGCCGCTCAGGTACTTGGTGCCGGCCTCGATGGCGATGTCCACTCCGCGCTCGTGGGGCGGGAAGAGCAGGGGAGTCGCCCAGGTGTTGTCCATGAGGACGACGGCCCCATGCCGGTGCGCCACCTCGGCGATGGCGGGGATGTCCTGCATCTCGAGGGACTGCGAACCGGGGGCCTCCGTGAACACCGCCGTGGTGTTCGGACGGATGAGAGCCTCGATCCCGGCACCGATCTGCGGGTCGTAATAGGTGGTTTCCACACCAAAATTCTTGAGCACGCCGTTACAGAACTGCCGGGTCGGCAGGTAGACCGAATCCGTCATCAGAAGATGGTCGCCCGCTTTCAGGCATGACATAAGGGCAACCGTGACCGCGGCGAGGCCCGAAGGGGCAAGCACCGTGCCGGCCGCTCCCGTCAGCTCGGTCCAGGCCGTTTCGAGGGAATTGGTGGTCGGAGTTCCCTTCGTTCCATAGGAATAGCGCCCGCGCCGGTGCAGGAGATCGTCCGTCGTCGGGTAAAGCACCGTCGAGCCGCGATAGATCGGCGTGTTCACGAAACCGTGCTGCTCGAACGGCTCACGGCCGGCATGAACGAGGCGGGTGCGTTCGGATATGTTTTGGGGCTTTGGAGGGAGTTTTGACATCGCTTCAAGGGCTTGCTGAGGAGATTTCGATCTGAAACCGGGCAGCGCCTGCCGTCAAGTCAGGCAAGAAATGCCTTTCATCAAGACTTGACCAGTGATTAATCATGGAATGTGATGGATCCCGATGCCGTCTCAGTCGAGGCGGCGCGGAACGGTCCATACCGGGGCCCGGCTGGGGGGTGATAACCATAAACGGCCGAGCCATGTCGAACTATTGGGAGAAGATACCAACATGAAAAAGGCTCTCGTATCGATTGCCTTCGGCCTGACAGCCAGCCTGTTCGCAACGGGCGCATCGGCCCAGGCGACACTCAACAGCGTGAAGCAGAAGGGCTTCCTGACCTGCGGCTCCAACACGGGTCTCGCCGGTTTCGGCCAACCGGACGCTCAGGGCAACTGGACGGGCCTCGACGTCGATCTCTGCCGCGCCATCGCCGCAGCCATCTTCGACGACCCGACCAAGGTTCGCTTCATTCCGCTCGCCGCCAAGGACCGCTTCACGGCGCTCCAGTCCGGCGAGGTGGACGTGCTGTCCCGCAACTCGACCATGACGATGTCGCGCGACACGCAGCTCGGCCTCGACTTCCCGGCCATCAACTACTTCGACGGCCAGGGCTTCATGGTCCGTAAGAAGCTCGGCGTTTCCTCCGCCAAGGAGCTGAACGGCGCTTCGATCTGCACCCAGCAGGGCACCACGACCGAGCTGAACCTCGCCGACTACTTCCGTGCGAACAACATGAAGTACGAAGTGGTGGCTTTCGCGACCTCGGACGAGACGTTCAAGGCCTATGACGCCGGCCGCTGCGACGCCTTCACCACGGACGCCTCGGGCCTCTACGCCGAGCGCCTGCGCGCTTCGGCGCCGGACGATCATATCGTTCTGCCCGAGATCATCTCGAAGGAGCCGCTCGGCCCGGCAGTCCGCCACGGCGACAACCAGTGGGGCGATATCGTCCGCTGGACCCACATGGCCATGCTGAACGCGGAAGAGCTCGGCGTGACCAAGGCCAATGTCGAGCAGATGAAGAACTCCGAGAACCCGGAGATCAAGCGTCTTCTCGGCACGGAAGGCAAGTTCGGCGAGGCTGTCGGCCTGACCAACGACTGGGCCGTGCGCATCATCAAGCATGTGGGCAACTACGGCGAAGTCTTCGAGAAGAACGTCGGCGAGGGCTCCAGGCTGAAGATCAAGCGCGGCCAGAACGCCCAGTGGACCAAGGGCGGCCTGCAATACGGCATCCCGGTGCGCTAAGCCGAACCAAGACCAGGACGCCCGGACATGCCGGGCGTCCTTTTAAAACGACAAAAAGCCGCCCGTTCGTGAGATACTGATCACATGAACAGGGGAGGACGGCAGGGCATAAAATAATAAGCCGTCAGAGGATGAACTCAGTGCAGACCGCTGTCAGTCAGACATCGCCCCCGAAAAAATCGTTCCTGTACGATCCCAAGGTTCGTGGGATTTTCTATCAGGTCGTTCTCGTCGTCGCGATCATCTACCTTTTCTACATGGCGGCGACGAACGCCATCGAGAACCTGCAGCGCGCCAGGATCGCCTCAGGCTTCGGTTTCCTCAACAACACCGCCGGTTTCGACATCAGCCAGACGCTGATCCAGTTCAGCGCGGCCGGCGGCACCTATGGCGACGCCTTCATCGTCGGCCTCCTCAACACGCTGCTCGTTTCCGCCATCGGCATCTTTTTCACCACCATCCTCGGCTTCCTCATCGGCATTGCGCGCCTGTCCAAGAACTGGATGGTGGCGAAGGTCGCCATGGTCTATGTGGAGGTGCTGCGCAACATCCCGCTGCTGGTGCAGCTGCTGTTCTGGTACATCGCCGTCCTCGGCGCCCTGCCGCAGCCGCGCAATTCCCTCGAGATGGGCGCAGGTTTCTATCTGAACTCCCGTGGCCTCTTCATGGCCAAGCCCGTCTGGGGATCCAATATCTCGATCCTCCTCGCGGCCCTCGTGATCGGCCTCGTCGGCACCTTCCTGTATCGCCGCTGGGCCAGGAAGCAGCAGGAGCAGACCGGACGGCAATATCCCGTCGGCAAGGTCACGCTGGCTCTCGTTCTCGGCCTGCCGATCCTGACCTGGATCGTGCTTGCCCTGACCGGCACCAACCCCGTCACCTTCGAGTTGCCGCGCAAGGGCACCTTCAACCTGACAGGCGGCATGCAGATCCTGCCGGAATTCGTGGCTCTGCTGCTCGGCCTGACGACCTACACGGCGGCCTTCATCGCCGAGGTCGTCCGCGCCGGTATTCTGGCGGTATCGAAGGGCCAGACCGAGGCGGCCGGCTCCCTCGGCCTCACGCCAGGGCAGACCTTGCGCCTGGTGGTGATCCCGCAGGCCATGCGCGTGATCATCCCGCCGCTGACCAGCCAGTACCTGAACCTGACGAAGAACTCCTCGCTGGCCGTGGCCATCGGCTATCCCGACCTCGTGCAGGTCTTCATGGGAACCGTGCTCAACCAGACCGGCCAGGCCATCGAGGTCGTCATCATCACCATGGGCGTCTATCTGACGATCAGCCTCGTGACCTCGTTCATCATGAATATCTACAATCGCCGCGTGGCGATCGTTGAACGGTAGGAGATCGCATGAGCACCGCCGTCGACATCCCCCGTTACGTCCAGCCCAAGCAGGTGGAGGCCCTGCCTCCGCCCAACCTGGCCCGCGGCCCCATTGCCTGGGTTCGGGAAAACCTGTTTTCCGGCCCCTTCAACACCCTGCTGACTCTGGTGGTGTTCTACCTCCTGTATGTCAGCGTTCCTCCGCTGGTGCGGTTCCTCTTCATCGATGCGGTCTGGACCGGCACCGACCGGGCGGCCTGCCGTGCCGATGCGGGCGGCAGCGAGACCGGGGCCTGCTGGGCCTTCATCTGGGACAAGATCAACTATTTCATCTACGGCTCCTATACGGTGTCCGAGCGCTGGCGGGTGGACGTGTTCTTCGCCCTCCTGGCCATCGGCGTCGTCTGGCTGCTGTGGCTGAGGGCGCCGCGCCGGGACCTGGGGGCGGTCTACTTCTTCTGGATTTTCCCGGTCGTCTCCTATGTGCTCCTGACCGGCGGCGATGCCGATTTCGGTGGTCGCTTCTGGCTCGGCTTTGCCGTCTTCGGGGCATTGGTGATCGCGCTGTTCGCCTTC
The DNA here is from genome assembly GCA_023386155.1 of Pseudomonadota bacterium. GTDB lineage: Bacteria > Pseudomonadota > Alphaproteobacteria > Rhizobiales > Beijerinckiaceae > Microvirga. The sequence goes on along the minus strand of JAEWKH010000158.1, from coordinate 4,026 downwards.
TTCGCTGCCCTGCTCAAGACCGCCATGCGCCCTGCGCTCATCATGGGCGGCGGCATTGTCGCGGTGATCGGCATCACGCTCGCGATCGTCGACATCGATTTCGGTCTTGCGCATGTGCCCACGTCCCTGTGGGGCGGTATCCTGGTGACGCTGCTCGTGGCGACGGTCGGCATCGTGGTCTCGCTGCCTTTCGGCATCGTGCTGGCCCTGGGGCGGCGCTCGAAGCTTCCCATCGTGCGGATGGCTTCGGTGATCTTCATCGAGTTCGTGCGCGGCGTTCCGCTGATCACGGTGCTGATCATGGCCAATACCATGTTGCCGCTCTTCCTGCCCGGCGACATGACGGTGGACCGCCTTCTTCGGCCGCTCATCGGCACGGCGCTCTTCGCCTCCGCCTACATGGCCGAGGTCGTGCGCGGCGGCCTTCAGGCCATGCCGAAGGGGCAGTACGAGGGCGCGATGTCATTAGGCCTCAACTATCCGCAGATGATGACGCTCATCATCCTGCCCCAGGCCCTGCGGATCGTTATCCCCGGCATCGTGAACACCTTCATTGGGCTGTTCAAGGATACCTCGCTCGTGGCGATCGTCGGCATCTTCGATCTGGTGAAGACCATCGAGGCCTCCCGCATCGACCCGAACTGGGCGGCCCCGACCATCGGCATCACGGGCTATGCCTTCGCGGCCCTGTTCTATTTCGTCTTTTGCTTCGGCATGTCGCGGTACTCGCTCGGGGTCGAGCGTCGCCTTGCGGCTGGTCAGAAACGGTAAACAACCATGGCTACGACAATGTCATCTCAAACGCTCCGCTCCGTCGATATCGACCCCAAGGCCGAAGCCGCCGTCCAGATGATCGACGTGCACAAGTGGTACGGCGAGTTCCACGTGCTGCGGGACATCAATCTGAACGTGCGGCGCGGCGAGCGCATCGTGATCTGCGGCCCCTCCGGCTCCGGCAAGTCCACGATGATACGCTGCATCAACCGCCTGGAGGAGCACCAGAAGGGCCGCATCATCGTCGACGGAATCGAGCTGACCAACGATCTCAAGCGCATCGACGAGGTGCGCCGCGACGTCGGCATGGTGTTCCAGCACTTCAATCTTTTCCCGCACCTGACGATTCTCGAGAACTGCACGCTTGCTCCGATCTGGGTGAAGAAGATGCCCAAGAAGGAAGCGGAAGAGGTGGCCATGCACTACCTGAAGCGGGTCAAGATCCCCGAGCAGGCGAACAAGTATCCGGGCCAGCTCTCCGGCGGCCAGCAGCAGCGCGTGGCGATTGCCCGCTCGCTCTGCATGAGCCCGAAGATCATGCTGTTCGACGAGCCGACTTCGGCGCTCGATCCCGAGATGGTGAAGGAGGTGCTCGACACCATGGTCGGCCTCGCCGACGAGGGCATGACCATGCTCTGCGTCACCCACGAAATGGGCTTCGCCCGTCAGGTGGCCGACCGGGTCATCTTCATGGATTACGGGCAGATCGTCGAGATGAACACGCCCGACGAGTTCTTCAAGAACCCGCAGCACGAGCGCACCCGGCTGTTCCTGAGCCAGATCCTGCACTGAGGCGAAACAACTGGAAATGCAGAAGGCCCCGGTATTCCCGGGGCCTTTTTGTTGAGCTGCGTGAGAAATCCAGCGATGTGTAACGCACCCCCCACGTCATCACCTCCCCGGATCAAGTCCGGGGATGACCATGACGTGGAGAGGGTGTCATCCCTTGCGGCCGCAGTCCGGCAGGGAATCCATTCACGCGTGCTGCTCGGTCAACCCTTCTTCGCCGGTCCGGTCTCCACGGGCAGATCCTCCCGCGCGCCCCATTCGGACCAGGAGCCGTCATAGATCGCCCTGATCGGCCGACCTGCCACTTCGAAAGCCACGCCGAGGATCGCCGCCGAGACGCCGGAGCCGCAGCTCGTGATCACCGGTTGCTCAGGAGCGATCCCAGCCTCGGCGATGGCCTTGTCGAGGCTGGCCTTGTCCTTCAGGCGGCCATTCTCGACGATCTGGTCGAAGGGCAGGTTGAGGCTGCCAGGCATGTGACCTGATCGAAGGCCGGGGCGCGGCTCGGGGGCTTCGCCCCGGAATCGTGCCGCTGGGCGCGCATCGACCACCTGCGCTGCGCCGGAGCGGAGCGCTTCCTGAACCGCGGACACGTCCGCGATGGCGGAGGCATCGAAGGACGGAGTGAAGGTTCGAGGGGAGCGAGGTTTTTCAGGTCCGGTCTCGACGGCGCCTCCTTCCGCCTTCCAGGCGGGAAAGCCGCCTTCGAGAATCGAAACGCCGCGCGCGCCGAAGACCTGGAAGGTCCAGCGGACACGCGGAGCGGCGAAAAGGCCCGCACCGTCATAGACGACGATCGTCATGTCCTCGCTGATTCCCATTGCTCCCGCGGCCTTCGCGAATTCCTCCGGCGAAGGGAGCATATGGGGCAGGGTGGAGGAGGTGTCCTTCACTGTGTCGATGTCGAAGCGCACCGCGCCGGGAATATGGCCGGCGAGGTACTCGGCCTGGGGATCACGGTTCTGCGTGGGGAGATACCACGAGCCGTCGACGACCACGAGGTTCGGATCATTCAGGTGCTCCTGCAGCCAGGAGGGCGAAACGAAGGGCTGGGACATCGGCGGCTCCTTGGGAAATGGGTTCAGTCGACCAGGGACATGCGAACGCGGCGGTTCTGCTTGCCCTTTTTCTCGATATCGGTAACCGCGACCGTGCCGATCTCGCCGGTGCGTCGGACATGGGTGCCGCCGCAGGGCTGAAGGTCGATTCCCTCGATCTCGACCAGGCGGACCCGGCCGGATCCGCGGGGCGGCTTCACGGACATGGTCTTCACGAGGCCGGGATTGGCGTCGAGCTCCTCATCCGTGATCCAGCGGTCGGTGACAGGCGCATCCCGGGCAATGAGGGCGTTCAGCTTGTCCGTGATCTCCGCCTTGTCGAGGCCGGCATCGGGAATGTCGAAATCGAGTCGGCCATCGCCCTCGCCGATGGCGCCGCCGGTGACCGGATAGGGCAGGACGACGCTCAGGAGGTGCAGCGCCGTATGAACGCGCATGCGTTTCAGGCGGCGGGGCCAGTCGAGCTCCACCTGGACGGTCTCTCCTTCCGCGAAGCGCGATGCGGCCTCCGGCCCGACAAGATGCACGACCTGAGAACGGTCGGAGCCGTAAGCCGTATTGGTGATATCGAACCTGCCGCCATCGGCCTTCACGATAGCCCCGACATCTCCCGGCTGTCCGCCCCCTTGAGCATAGAACACCGTGCGATCCAGAATCACCCCGCCCTCGGGCGTCGTCCCGAGAACGTGCGCCTCACAGGAGGCGGCATAGGCATCGTCGCGGAAAAGAAGCTTGGTCGCTGTCATGATCGTCTCGATCTGTACGGGCCTGATCGGCCTCATTCGGGAGGAGGCGCGATGCTGACGGCAAGGGGCTTTGCGGGTCAAGCGTTCCGTGAGCGGAATGTCGGCGAGGAGTTTCAGCGACCACCGGTACTGACGGTCCCGGGGCCGATTCACGCTCGTTCGATTCTCGCGCCATGCCTCGATCCGCGAGGGAGAGGGAGTCGAACGGGATGAGCCGGCATAGAACCTGCGATCCGCCTGCCGGGCATCGGCAGCTCTATCGGCGAGGCGACGGCGTCGCGGAATGAGGTTTGGCACGGGAGGGCGTGAAGCGCCTCTCGACGTGCCGGATCACGGCCAAGCCTCGAACTCGCGATAGGACGCGCCATGGAGCGGAAGCTGTTTGTCGGATTGGACGGGAAGGAAACGGGAAGGTTGGCTCCGGCGGTAGGATTCGAACCTACGACCAACGGATTAACAGTCCGCTGCGCTACCGCTGCGCCACGCCGGAATAAGCCATACCTTTCAAGGATGCCCCAAAGCTGGGCTTCCTGAGCGCCGCGGAGGTCTGCAAGGACGGGTCCGTCGGCGAGGTGGGAGGCATATAGCACGGGTTTCGACGGTTGCAAGTGCATTGTTGGCGCACGGGACCGAAAAGGGGCTGTTGCTCTTTGGGGGGA
>JAEWKH010000119.1 GCA_023386155.1 Pseudomonadota bacterium | reverse complement strand
CAGGCCACCATCGCCATGGCGATCGGCCGCGTGCGCCTCGGATGGGGTGGCCGTTCATCCATCGGATCAAGTCAATGACCGAACTCCTCAGCAGGCTCGCGACCATTGTCGGCGAGAGGAACGTTCTCGCCGACGGCGCAACGATGATGCCCTTCCTCAACGACTGGCTCGGAAAATACCACGGGTCGGCACAGGCCGTGGTCCGACCCGGCACCGCAGCGGAGGTAGCGGCGATCCTCGCCGTTTGCCGCGAGACTGGAACGCCGGTCGTCCCGCAGGGCGGCAACACGAGTATGTCGGGAGGTGCGACGCCCGATGCATCGGGACGCGCCGTCGTCCTGTCGCTGACACGCATGAGCCGGATCCGCGAGATCGATCCGGTGGGGAACACGATCACCGTCGATGCCGGCGCCGTGCTGGCCCAGGTTCATGCCGCCGCGAAGGAGGCCGGGCGCCACTTCCCCTTAAGTCTCGGCGCTGAGGGGAGTTGCACCGTCGGGGGTAATCTCGCAACGAATGCTGGCGGGGTTGCCGTGCTGCGCTATGGCACGATGCGTGAACTGACCCTCGGCCTCGAAGTGGCTCTGCCGGATGGCCGCATCTGGGATGGCCTCACCGCCTTGCGGAAGGACAATACCGGTTATGCCCTACGCGATCTCTTCATCGGTTCCGAGGGCACGCTCGGCGTCATCACGGGCGCAGTGCTGAAGCTGTTTCCAGACCCGAAGGCCAAGGCTACGGCGCTCGTCGCCGTTCAGAATGCGGAGGCGGCGCTCTCGCTGCTGTCCGTCGTTCGGGACAGATGCGGTGACCGTCTCACGGCCTTCGAGTTTATGACGGATGTCTGCATTGAGCTCGTGCTCCGGCACGTCGCCAATACCCGTATTCCCTTCGGTGCGGTGCCGCCGGCCATGGTGCTGGTGGAACTGTCCGATACGGATGACGACGCGGCTCTGGCAGCCCGGCTGGAGGATGCACTCGTTGCCGCGACCGAAGCTGAGCTTGCTCTCGATGCCACGATCGCCATGGATCTTGCTCAGGCGAAGGCGTTCTGGCGCTTGCGTGAGGGAATATCCGAGGCTCTCGTGCGGGAGGGCAAGGCTGCCAAGCATGATATCTCCGTTCCCGTTGCCCGCATGGCCGAATTCATCGCGGCGGCCGATCAGGCTGTCGCGGCGGCCTCCCGTGGCGTCCGGCACGTGGTTTTCGGCCACCTCGGAGACGGGAACCTTCACTACAACCTGTTACGGGCCACGGACATGAGCGAAGCCGACTTCGCCGCCCTGGCACCGAGCCTGACCAGGGTCGTGCATGACGAGGCCAAGGCTTATCGAGGCTCCATCAGCGCCGAGCATGGAATCGGGCAACTGCGCGTCGGAGACATGCCTCGCTACAAGGCGCCTCTGGAACTGGAAATCATGACCGCCTTGAAGGGATTGTTCGATCCCGCCGGGCTCCTCAACCCTGGCAAACTTCTGCCTCTCACAACAAAAGAGTAAGGAACGACATCTCATGGCATTGCTCGATGAAAGCGCCAAGGGCGTTTATGTCATCGCCGTTACACCCTTCGCGGATGACGGATCTCTCGACCTGGAGAGCACCGACCGCATGGTCGATTTCTATCTCGAGAAGGGCGCCACCGGCCTGACTGTCCTGGGCATGATGGGCGAGGCGCCGAAGCTGACCGCCGCAGAGTCGAACATTTTCGTGAAGCGCGTCCTGGCGCGTGTGGGTGGCCGCGTGCCGGTGGTGGTGGGCGTGTCGGCTCCCGGCTTGGCTCCGATGCGTGAATTGTCCGAGAGCGTGATGGCCGAGGGGGCTGCCGGCGTCATGGTAGCCCCGCCCGGCAGTCTCCGGACGGACGATCAGATCTACAATTATTATGAGGCGGTTGCCGAGGCGCTCGGTGACACGCCGTTCGTGCTCCAGGATTTCCCTCTGGTGACAAGCGTGCAGATCTCGCCGGCGACGATCCTGCGCATCGTGAAGGCGTTGCCGACCTGCGTGATGCTGAAGCATGAGGATTGGCCCGGACTTTCAAAGATCACGACCCTGCGTGCGGCAAGCGACAAGGGGGAGCGGCGCATCTCGATCCTGGTCGGCAACGGCGGCATGTTCCTCCCCGAGGAGCTGGCGCGCGGCGCTGATGGGGCCATGACGGGCTTCGCCTACCCGGAGATGATGGTCGATGTCGGAAAGGCCTACGCGGCAGGAGATGTCGAACGCGCTCACGATCTCTTCGATGCCTACCTTCCTCTTGCACGTTACGAGCAGCAGCCGGGTCTTGGCTTGGCGCTCCGCAAGTACACGCTGGCCAAGCGTGGAGCCATCGCCTCGGGAACCGTGCGCAAGCCCGGCCCCAAGCTCTCGAACAACGACGTCGCGGACATTGAGCGCCTGATCGCGCGCCAGACCCGTCGCCTTGCGGAGATCGGATGATGGAACTCGGGCTTCATGGAAAGCGGGCGCTCGTTCTCGGTGCAAGCCGAGGCTTGGGTGCAGCCATAGCGCGGACTCTTGCTGCAGAAGGTGCAAATGTCGTCGCGGCGGCACGTCGCACGGAAGCGATCGATGGCTGGATTGCCGAGCTTCCGGCGGATATCCGTGAGCGCGTGACGGGTGCGCAGCTCGATCTAGCAGAAGTCGCATCGGCCGATGCCCTGTGTGACCGTCTGCTCGAGACGGGCGGGGTCGACATTCTCGTGGCCAATTCCGGCGGCCCGCCGCCGGCGGAGGCCCGAGAGGCCAAGCGCGCTGATTGGCTCGTCCACTTCGAGGCAATGGCGGCGAATCTCTTTCACATAACGCAGCGCCTTTTGCCCCCGATGGCCGAACGCGGCTGGGGACGGATCATCACAATCGCCTCATCGGGCGTCGAGCAGCCGATCCCGCGTCTAGCACTGTCCAATGGAATCCGCTCTGCCGTGATCGGCTGGTCGAAGACGCTCGCTTCCGAAGTGGCAAATCAAGGAATTACCGTCAACGTCGTGTTGCCCGGCCGCATTCACACGGAGCGCGTCGACCAACTCGACAAGGCGGCTGCCGATCGCAGCAATTCGTCCGTTGAGGCTGTGGCAAAGGCCTCAATGGCAAGCATCCCGGCCGGCCGCTATGGCCGCCCGCAGGAATTCGCCGATGTGGTCACATTCCTGGCCAGCGAGCGGGCTTCCTACGTGACCGGCTCGAAGATCCGCATCGACGGCGGTGCCACGCGGTCAATCTAAGCAGCCTTTCCGGCCTCCCTGCCCAGCCTCTCGGTGGACATCGAGAGGCTGGGCAGGGCTCCTCGCCGTCACTCCTGCCTGAGAGGGATCACAGAGAAGTTTGGGAAGAAGGGGCGTACGGTCGCTTTGGCCCTGCCAATCCTGCACAATGACCAGCTTCAGGGCTTAAAGAATGACTTGATCGTCTCGTCCCCCTTAGGCCTATGATGCGGCTGCCCCTGGACGCTGCACCTTTTCATGCCTCGAACCTTCTTGATATGTCTTGCCGCTCTGTTCGCCCATGCAGTCCTGATCGCGACTGCCGTCGCGGCTGAAAAGGTCCGCGTCCTCACATCGTTCCCGCCTCAGTTCCTCGAGCCGTTCCAGGCAGAGTTCAGGAAGCGCTACCCCGCGATTTCCATCGAATTTGTGCAGCGCAAGACAACGACGGCCCTGGCAGACATCGTCGGGGACAGGCACAAGGCGGACATTTTCTGGGCATCGGCGCCCGATGCATTCGAAATTCTGAAGAGGGTGGGCCGACTGGCGGTGCTGAAGCCCCGCTCCACGGGAGCACCGGACCTCATCGCAGGCTATCCCGTGAACGATCCGGGCTTGACCTATCTCGGATTCGCCCTGTCAGGCTACGGATTCGTGCACAATCCCCGCTATCTCGAAGATCGAGGACTGCCCGTGCCCAGAGGGTGGAGCGATCTCGCGGCCCCCATCTACGCTGGGCATATCGGCATCAGCTCACCGTCACGGTCGGGTACGATGCATCTCATGGTCGAGGCCATTCTCCAGGTCTATGGGTGGGATCGCGGGTGGGGCATCTGGTCCGAGATCGGGGGCAATCTCGCAACCGTGACGGCACGCAGTTTCGGCGTCTCGGCCGGAGTCGCCCGTGGACGGTTCGGCGTCGGTCCTTCGATCGACTTCCTGGCGAACCCGGAAGGAATGCCCGAGGGCGCAACCCGGTTTGCCCTCCCTGAGGAGACGCTGTTCGTGCCCGCCAGCATCGCGATCCTGACCGATGCCGCCAACCGGGACGGAGCCGAACGCTTCGTCGACTTCGTTCTATCCGCCGATGGGCAGGCTTTGCTGCTGGATCCCGCGATTGCGCGGCTGCCGATCTCTCCTTCAGTCTATCCTGCCGGCGGGGCGATGGATGACACTCCCTTCCAGCATGAGAGCTTATTTGCCAGAGGGCTGTTCGATGCAGGTCTCTCGGCCGCGCGTTACGAGCTCGTGAACATCATTTTCGACGAGATGATCACTTTTCGGAGATCGGACCTGGTGCGCATGTGGCGATCCATACGCACTCTGGAGGTGGCCGTATCGGAGCGATCCGACACGGAACTGGCAAAGCTGGTGAGTGCTGCGCGCATCGCCCTGAGCGAACCGCCCCTGAGCGGCATGGAGGCTATGGAGCTGGAGCGCTGGAAGGATCTGGTGCGAGTGCGGCGGGGGCTTCCCGCACCCGAGTCCCAGGCCCGGCTCGAGGCACACATCAAAGCGCGAATCGAGGAGAACATGCGGCGGGCGGCGCAGGCGCTGGCCGATGCGACGGCGAGATTGAGCGAGGGCGCTCGGGATGCACATGGTCCAGAGGCAACGCGACCATGATGATCCAGCGGATGCGCCTCGGGATCGGCGGGCGCCTTATTATTGCGTTTCTCGGAGTGGGTGGCCTCGCGGTCGGCGCATGCATCGTGGGTTGGCTGTCCTATGCCCGCCTCAGCGAGGAGCTGAATTCTGTTGCGACAGATCATCTCCCGGCTCTCGCGTTCTCCGCCCGCCTTGCGGAAGCAGGCGCGAACGTGATCGCCAGCACGCCCGATCTCGCGGTCGCGGAGCGCCGCGAATCCTATGACAGAATTCGCCAGACGCTGGTCGAACGTCTGACAGTGCTTCGGTCCGTCCTAAACGAACGGAACGACGAGCACTCGCTCTCGCCCGAACTTCTCGTGGTGACAGATGGGATCGAGGCCAACCTCAAGGCTATCGACCGGGTCGCCGACCGGCGCTTTCCCCTGCATGAACGCGCGCGGGAGATCAGCGAGGAACTGCGATGGCTGCAGGCCGATTTGATCGAGGAGATTGAGCCGCTCATCGACGACGCTCGGTTCAACATGGAATCGGCTATCGGCAGGGTCGCGCCGGGCGAAGCGGCCGAGGCCGGGCGCAGAACGCTGCTGGAGGAGAGCCGGAAGAGCGAAGCCCTCCTGACCATCAATGCCCATGCCAACCTGATCGTAGGCCTGCTGGGAAGGCTTGGAACCGTGCCTACGATCGAGGACCTTCAGGAAACAAGCAACTTCCTCGGCGAGATGACGGATCAGCTCGACCTGGAAACCAAGGCTCTCGCCAGCTGGACGGATACGATCACCATCGGCCAGATCGCAACACGCCTCCTGGCCGTCTCTGATCCGGCATCGGGACTTGCGACCTTGAAGCGGGCAGAGCTTGAGGCCATCGCCAAAGGGCAGGCGCTCCTCGCTGAGAACAGGCGCCTTGTCACCCAGCTCGGCACACTCGTGTCGCAGGAGGTCAGTCGTACGGAAGCAATCGCGCGCAGGGCGGCGGAGCGCTCTGCCGACGCCATCGTGATAGGGCGCAACCTCCTCCTGGCGATCGCCGTCGCGTCGCTGGTCATCACGATCGCGATCGGCTGGTTTTATGTCCGCAGGAATCTCGTCGCGCGTCTTCAGGCGCTGACTTTGGCGGCAACGACCATTGCGAGTGGCCCTACGATGCCCGTCCTGCCGCCTCCAAGCGATGACGAACTCGGCGATCTCGCGAAGGCGCTCGCCGTCTTCAGGCAGACGCGGGACGATCTGGTCCAGGCTGCCAAGCTCGCTGCGCTCGGCCAGATGGCTGCAGGAATCAGCCATGAGCTGAATCAGCCTCTCGCGGCAATCCGTTCGCACGCATACAACGGCGCCGTGCTGATCCAGCGCGGACGCCCGGAGGAGGCAGGGGCCAGCCTCGATCGGATTCAGGGGCTGACCACCCGGATGGCGGATCTGATCAAGCATCTCAAGCGTTTCGCCCGCCGCCCGGCCGCTACGTTGGAAGCTGTCGACCTCCGCGCCGTCGTCGAAGGTGCCCTGAGTCTTTTTGAGCAGCGCATCGACGAGGACAAGGTCACTGTGCGGATGAGCTTTCCAAATTCTCCTTTGAAGGTATTGGCTGAGGAGATCAGGCTCGAACAGGTGATCGTCAATCTGATTTCGAACGCGCTCGATGCGGTCGAGCGGCAACCGGACCGGCGCATCGGCATTGGCGCCGAAGCCAAGGACGGACGCGTCCGCCTGGTAGTCACCGACAACGGGTCGGGGATCGCAGTGGAGCACCGCAGCGCCATCTTTGACCCGTTTTTTACGACCAAGCCTGCCGGGCTGGGGCTCGGACTCGGGTTGTCCATGTCGTACAATATCGTGAAGGATTTCGGAGGAGACTTGATCTTGGAGACGACAGGACCAATGGGCACGACCTTCGTGATCGATCTGGCGGCAAGCGAGCCATGAGTACGGAGCCAAAGGTCATCCTGGTCGACGACGACCAGGAAGTGCTCGATGCCTACCGGCAGACGTTGGAACTCGATGATTTCAATGTCACTGCGGTTGGTTCCGCCAGCGCTGGGCTCGATATCCTGTCGCCCGATCTGCGGGCCGTCGTCGTGAGCGATGTCCGAATGCCCGGACTCGACGGCTTCGGTCTTCTCGACGCCGTCCGCGCGATCGATCCCGAAATACCGGTCGTTCTGGTGACCGGTCATGGCGACGTGCCGATGGCCATCAAGGCGGTTCGGGCCGGCGCCTGGGATTTCATCGAGAAACCGGCCGATCCCGTGAGGCTCGTCGAGACGGTCAGGCGCGCTTTCGCGCATCGCAGCCTCATCCTCGAAAACCGGGCTCTCAGGGCAGGAGGAGCCGATCAAGATTCCATGTCCGGCCGGCTTATCGGTCGTTCCGCCGCCATCGAGCGGCTGAGGCGCATCCTTCGGACCCTCGCGGACGCCGAGGCTGACGTGCTTCTTCTCGGCGAGACGGGCACGGGCAAGGAGGTCGCCGCGCGCGCCCTTCACGATTTCGGGCGCCGGCGGACGGGGCGGTTCGTGGCGGTCAATTGCGGCGCGATGCCGGAAACCATGATCGAGAGCGAGCTCTTCGGCCACGAGCCTGGAGCCTTTACCGGAGCCCGTGAGCGGCGGATCGGCAAGATCGAGCATGCAAGCGGCGGCACGCTCTTTCTTGACGAGATCGAATCCATGCCCATGCCGGCGCAGATCCGTCTGCTGCGAGTGCTCCAAGAGCGAACCATCGAGCGCCTCGGGTCGAACAAGGAAATCCCGGTCGATATCCGCGTTATCGCCGCCACCAAGGCGGATCTTACGGAGCTGGCAGGCAAGGGGGCATTCCGCGAGGATCTGGTCTATCGGCTGAATGTCGTTACGGTCCGCCTTCCGCCGCTCCGTGAGCGGCGGGACGATGTGCCTGTGCTCTTCAGTCATTTCCTCCATCTCGCGGCCGCCCGGCAGGCAAGGGCGGTGCCGTCGCTGGAACCGCCTTTCCTCGAACGGCTCCAGCAGCAGGAATGGCCCGGAAACGTGCGCGAGTTGCGGAACGCCGCCGAACGATACCTCCTCGGCCTGGATGAGGACGAGCCGCCGCGGACGGAGCCGGGTCCCCCTGGCGCGCTGACCCTCGAACAGCAGATGGAGATAGCCGAGCGCCGGGTCATTGAGGAGGCCCTCGCACGCTTCGGCGGGCGCATCGGCACAACCGCGGAGGCGCTTGGGATCACCCGCAAGACTCTCTACCTGAAGATGAAGAAATACGATCTTGGCCGCACGGGAGAGATCGAGACCTGATGTTACCCATCTGACCCATGGGGGTGAGGACGATTACCGTCCTTTCCCTTTGATGGCCGCCCGTTCGGGTATTGCGCTTGGGAATCCTTCCTCGAAACAATCGAGAAGTCATAAGGTCAAGCTTGGCACGATTGTTGCATTGCCCTCTGCGGCCGTCCTCGCGTCGGCCCAAGCCATAGAGCCATCAAGTTGGAGGAAACTGATGCTTCGCCATTCCGTTGCCGTAGCGGCACTAATCGGCACCGCCATGTTCGCGGGAGCCGCCTTTGCCCAGTCCGGCAAGGTCACCGTCGTGACCTCATTTTCCAAGGATGTAACAGATCCGTTCAAGCAGGCCTTCGAGAAGGCGTATCCGGGTGTGACGCTCGACGTGCAGAACCGCAATACGAACGCGGGCGTGAAGTTCGTCGAGGAGACGAAGGCCAATAACCAGGTCGACGTCTTCTGGGCCTCGGCGCCGGACGCCTTCGAGGTCCTGAAGGGCAAGAGCCTGCTCCAAAAGTACAAGCCGAAGGCTGAAGGCATTCCGGAGAAGATCGGCTCCTATCCGATCAACGATCCCGAGAGCTTCTATTCCGGCTTCGCGGCCTCGGGCTACGGCATCATGTGGAACGACCGCTACGCCAAGGCGAACAAGCTGCCCGAGCCTAAGGACTGGCAGGATCTCGCCAAGCCTGTCTACTTCGATCACGTCGCCATGGCGGCGCCCTCGCGCTCCGGTACGACGCACCTCACCATCGAGACGATCCTTCAGGGCGAGGGCTGGGAGAAGGGCTGGCGTACGCTGAAGGAAGTGTCCGGCAATTTCCGCCAGATCACGGAGCGTTCCTTCGGCGTGCCGGAGGCGGTCAACTCGGGGCAGGTCGGCCTCGGCATCGTGATCGACTTCTTCGCCTTCTCGTCCCAAGCCTCGGGCTTTCCCGTGAAGTTCGTCTATCCGACCGTCACGACCATCGTGCCGGCGAATGTCGCGGTCATCGCGAATGCGCCTAACAAGGCCGGGGCTGAGGCCTTCGTCGACTACCTCGTTTCTCCTGCCGGACAGGAGGTTCTGCTCGAGCCGAGCATCCGTCGCCTGCCCGTGAACCCGACGGTCTATGCCAAGGCTCCGGCGGATTATCCGAATCCTTTCAAGGATCCGTCCCTGGGAGCGCGCGTGAAGTTTGACGTGGATGTCTCGGAGAAGCGCACGAACGTGGTCGACGTTCTCTACGACCAGACCGTGACGTTCCAGCTCGACGCGCTCAAGGCCGCTACCAAGGCCATCCATGACGCCGAGACCGCGATCGCCAAGAAGGACAATGCCGAAGCCAAGGCTCTCGTGAAGGAGGCCCGCGACCTCGTGGCCGCCATGCCGATCAACGAGCAGCAGGCCTCTTCGCCCGAGATCGTAGGTGCGTTCACCGGCGGCAAGGAGAAGGGCGCGCGTCAGGCCGAGCTCGAGCAGCAATGGGCAGCCTTCGCCAAGGAACGCTACCAGCAGGCTCAGGCCAAGGCTGAGCAGGCCTCGAAGCTCGCGCGCTGATCGTTCAGGCGGGCGGCTCGCTCTTGCGGGCCGTCCGCTAACGCCATTTCCGGAATTTAGGAGAGCGTCCATGGCTGGCGCCACGACCGCCGGGCGAGCGCATGCGTCGTCCGCGCCTTCCAGGCATTTCTTAAGACTGTCGGCAACGCCGGGGCAGATTGCCCTCGCGCTCGGGATCGCCGTCTTCCTTACCCTGTTCCTCATCATTCCTGTGGGAACGGTGATCTATGTCGCCTTCACGCAGAAGGGCACAGGCGAATTCACCCTTGTCAATTTTCTCGACTTTGCACGAACGGACCTGTTCATCCGTTCGTTCTTGAATTCGGTTTATGTGTCTGCGATGTCGGTGGTCGTGGCATCGATCTTCGCGCTTCCGCTCGCCTACATCACCACGCGGTTCGAATTCCGCGGCGCCATGCTGATCCAGACCCTGGGCTTCCTGCCGCTGATCATGCCGCCCTTCGTCGGCGCGGTCGCGATGCTGCTGCTCTTCGGCCGGAACGGTACGGTGAACCTGCTCCTCGACGATTGGTTCGGCATCAAGATTCCCTTCATGGAGGGGCTGAACGGGGTCATCTTCGTTCAGGCCGTGCATTATTTCCCGTTCATCTTGATCAACCTCTCGGCCGCTCTGCGCAACATCGATCGGTCAATGGAGGAAGCGGCGCAGAATCTCGGCAGTTCCGGGTTTCGGCTGTTCCGCCGCATCGTCTTCCCGCTCGCCATGCCGGGCTACATCGCCGGCGCGTCGCTCGTCTTCGTCAAAGTCTTCGACGATCTGGCGACGCCGCTGCTCCTGAACGTCAAGGACATGCTGGCGCCACAGGCTTACCTGCGCGTTACCTCCATCGGCATCGCCGATCCCATGGGATATGTGATTTCCGTCGTGCTGATCTGCATGTCGATCCTGGCCATGTGGATCTCCGCGCGCGCCATGCGCGGCAAGGACTATGCCACGGTGCAGAGAGGCGGCGGTGGTCTGGCGAAGCGCCAGATGCGTCCCTGGGAGAGTGTGCTTGCCTATATGGCTGTTCTGCTCATCCTGATGCTGGTGCTGGCGCCCCATATCGGGTTGCTGCTGCTTTCCTTCGCGACCATCTGGTCTTTCAGCCCGCTGCCGGACGGCTTCACCCTGGCCCATTACGGCCGCGTGTTCGGCGAGAGCTTCGTGTATGTCAAGAACACCCTGATCTATGCCTCCATCGCAGGCCTGATCGACGTGGTTCTCGGTACTGCCATCGCCTATCTGGTGCTGAGGACGAAGCTCATCGGCCGCGAATGGCTCGATTGGGCCGCGACCGCCGCCCTGGCGATTCCGGGCGTCGTGCTCGGCATCGGGTATCTGCGGACCTTCTACGGGGTGCAGCTTCCCGACGGAACGCCGCTCGCCACCTTGTGGATCATGATCGTGCTGGCGCTGGCGATCCGGCGCCTGCCCTATGCCCTGCGGGCCTGCTACGCAGCCCTGCAGCAGATCTCGGTCTCGCTCGAGGAGGCGGCGGAGAATCTTGGCGCCACGAAGGTGCGCACGGTGCGTCGCATCGTGCTGCCGCTCATGGCAGGCGGCATCCTGGCAGGCTTCGTCACGAGCTTTGCCACTGCGGCCGTGGAGCTTTCGGCAACGCTGATGCTTGTCCAGTCGAATGCGGATGCCCCTCTTGCCTACGGGCTTTACGTGTTCATGCAGTCCGCGGCCGGGCGCGGTCCCGGAGCGGCCCTGGGCGTCATCGCCGTGCTGCTTGTCGCGCTGTGCACCTTCGCGTCCCATCTGATCATCGAGAAAAGCCAGAAGGCCAGAGCGGCCGGACGCTGATCGCGTCCAGGCCTGAGGAAACGACCCATGAACCAGCCCCTCCCCATTCCCGATCTCGGTGTAAACGCTGTCGACGTCGATATCCGTAATGTCGATCTGTCATACGGTGCCAACCATGTCCTCAAGGGCATCAACCTGCATATACGGCCCGGCGAGTTCTTTGCCTTCCTCGGTCCGTCCGGATGCGGAAAGACGACGCTGCTGCGTCTCATAGCCGGGTTCAACCAAGCCGATGGCGGCGAGGTTCTGGTCGGCGGCCGGGACGTATCGCAACTTCCGCCCTGGAAGCGCGACGTGGGAATGGTGTTCCAATCCTATGCCCTGTGGCCGCATATGACGGTGAAACGCAATGTCGCGTTTGGCCTTGAGGAGCGAAAGGTGTCGCGGACAGAGATCGACAGGCGCGTCGCGGCCGCCCTGGAACTCGTCGGTCTCGCCCATTTGGCCGAGCGGCGTCCCTCCCAGCTCTCCGGCGGCCAGCAGCAGCGTGTCGCGGTGGCTCGCACCATTGCCATCGAGCCGAAGGTTCTGCTCCTCGACGAGCCTCTGTCCAATCTCGATGCGAAAATGCGGGTGCAGGTGCGGCGGGAGCTGCGCGACCTGCAGCAGCGGTTGGGCCTGACGACGATCTTCGTGACACATGACCAGGAGGAGGCCAACACGATCTGCGACCGGATCGCGGTCATGAATGACGGCATCGTGCAGCAGGTCGGCACGCCCATGGAGCTCTACGAGAAACCCGCCAATCTGTTCGTGGCGAACTTCCTTGGCACGGCGAACATCCTGCCGGGCCGTGTGACGCGCGATGGCGGTGAGCGGTACTTCGACATCGATGGCGGAGTTCGCCTGCCGATCCCGGCCCATGTGGTCGTGCCGGAGGGAGCCAAGCTCGTGTTCCGGCCGCAGCATGCCTCCCTGGGCAGGGTTGGGGCGGGCGATGTCCTGTTGCCGGGCATCGTCGTGCATAGCGAGTTCCTCGGCTCCACGTTGCGCTATGGAGTGCGGATCGGGGCCGCGGAGGTTTCCATCGACACGCCGTTTCATTCGGGAGAAGCGCTCCACCAGCCGGGTTCCTCCGTCGAGATCGGCCTGTCCCTGCGCTCGGCCCTCTGGCTCGCGGCCTGAGGCGCCACGCCACACGACATCGCCGTTCGGCGGAACGGATGCCTTTCCTTCTGCCGTTGTCACCCTGTTCTGCAATCGCTAGTACTAACCGCATGCCTCCTTTGAAAGCCATCCTCTTTGATCTGGACGGAACTCTTGTCGACAGCGTCCGTGACCTCCGCGACGCAGTGAATGTCCTCCTGGTGGAGGAGGGACTCCGGCAGATCGACCTCGACGAAACCAAGTCCATGATCGGCGATGGGGCGGCCAAGCTTGTAGAGCGAGCTGTCTCGGCGACGGGAGGGGACCTGTCGCGGCTTCCCGCGCTCGTTGCCCGCTTCCTCCAGATCTACGAGGCCAATGCTTCCCACCACACCGAGTCCTATCCGGGCGTTGTGGAGACACTGTCCGGTCTGCGGGATCTTGGGCTTCAGCTGGCAGTCGTCACCAACAAGCCCTACGCGGCCACTATCGACATCCTGCAGGCGCTCGACCTGAAGGCCTATTTCCATACGATCATCGGCGGTGACACCCTTCCCGAGCGCAAGCCGCACCCGGGCCCGATCCTCGCAGCGTTGAAGCAACTGGGTCTGACACCGAAGGACGCGCTCATGGTCGGCGATAACTACCACGACGTGCAGGCGGCCCAAGCGGCCGGTGTGCGGGCCTTTGCTGTCACCTATGGCTACAGCCACAAGCCCCACGCGGAACTGGGCGCGGACCGCCTGATCGATGCCATGCCCGAGTTGCTGCCTATCGTGGCAGGTGCCACCGCCGCCTGAGGGTCCGAACAGGGTACGGCCGAGCGGCGCAATAATCATCCTGGAAACTTGAACCATGAGACTCATCCTGGTGCGTCACGGCGAGACCGTATGGAACGCAGAGCGCCGTCTGCAGGGCCACGCGGACGCTCCCTTGTCGCGGCGCGGCATCGAGCAGGCGCGGCAAGCGGCGGGGTTCTTCGCCGGTCGGCCGGACCCGAGACACGTCGTGTCATCCGATCTGAGCCGGGCACGCCATACGGCCGAGCTTCTGGGCTTCGCCGGATTCGCGACCGACGAGCGTCTGCGCGAGATGGATCTCGGCGAATGGACGGGACGGCGGATCGAGGAAATCGAAGCGTCCGCCTACCGCAACTGGCGGCTCGGATCCTATACGCCTCCGGGCGGTGAGCGGTGGCAGCCATTTTGCGAGCGCGTCGACGCGGCGATCGGTGAGGCGCTCGACCGGTCCGATGGCGACGTGGTTATCGTTGCTCATGAGGGCGTGGTGCGGGCTGCCTGCGACGTGCTGGTAGGATTAATGCCATCCAATCTGTCGCCTGTTGCGCCGGCGGCCATCACGATCTTCGACATTAATCGGTCGGCGCAAACGCGCAGCGCGCGACTTGTGGCATTCAATATAACTCCATCGCCGGACGACATGAGAACATCGGGCCTGGATCACGCTCCTGTCTAGAGCTGATTCCACTTGCGTGGAATCAGCTCTCTTCCTTTTTGAGCCGCACTTTTGACGGCGCACCGGATTCACTTCGCAAAAAAATGCTCTAGCCGGCAGCTGCGCCAGATGCCGGCTTTCTGGAAAACGGCCAATGCACGAACATGGAGTTCTGCAATTCGACTAGTGCGAGTGGCTCTTCAAACGCTACAGAAAAGCCGGTCCGATGGTGGATGACATCGCAAGGGCATTGCTGCCTTATAATCCCGATGCGCTCGGGTCCGGCGAATACATTGTCCTGCTTAAGTGAGTATAGGCACGGAGCCGCTCAACGGATTCTCCTCTACCACATGCAGTTCGTTGATCCCGCTCGGCGCGCGATTTTCCTCTTGAGGATACAGCGAAGCCAGATTACATCGTGCCCATTCGAAGTGCTACGGTCCGCGCTGCGTTCTCGAGGTCTTGTATGATCGATCTGTTGTCATCGGCGCGCCAAGCCAGGGCGCTTTCAATCGGCGGCAGATCGAGTTCGACGAATGCAATGCCCGGATGAGTGAAATAGTTGCGGGCGCGGGCTGAAAGCGTCATCACGCAGTCGCCCGCCGCGACGGCGACCAACCCTTCGCGGACCGTGGTTATTTCGGGACCCGCTGCGATCCGACGACCTAGCGGAGTGGTTGTTGGAAAATGATACGCCGTCCACGCATCGGAGACACACCCCGATGGCAACTGCACCATGCATTCGTGCTGGAGTTCTTCGGGATCCACCAAGCCACACCCGACAAGGCGGTGGTTCTCTGGCACGACGAGCAGGCGAGCGTCACGAAACAAGGTGGTGCCTCGGGCAAGTCCCGGACTTGGAAGAGGCAAACGCACAATAGCGACCTCGACTAATCCATGAACAACGGCCGAGGCTTGGTTCAGGTAATTGAGTTCAAGGAACCGCAGCTTCACATCCGGGCGTCGGCGCTGAAACTCGGCCACGATTCCCGACGACAGTTCATAAAAGCCCCCACCCAGATATCCGATGGTCAGCTCCATGGACCGTCCTTGCGCCCTGCGGCGGGCATCGCCAATAGCGGTCTTCAGGGTCATCACAGACGGTTGGATATCTGCCAGAAAGGCTTCTCCGAGCGGCGTGAGGGTCACACGCCGGCTCGTTCGCTCAAGTAGCCTGCCTCCGAGTGCCTCTTCGAGAGCCTTTACGGACTCGGAAACGACTGACTGACGCACGCCGATGAACTCGGCGGCCCGCCCGAAGTGCAGCATACGCGCAACGGCAATAAACGATTCCAGCTTTCGGAGGTCCATTC
This sequence comes from Pseudomonadota bacterium, assembly GCA_023386155.1. Taxonomy (GTDB): domain Bacteria; phylum Pseudomonadota; class Alphaproteobacteria; order Rhizobiales; family Beijerinckiaceae; genus Microvirga. Next base: position 19,316 of record JAEWKH010000119.1, on the reverse strand, counting down.
TTTGATCCATCGGAATGTCCGATTGATATCGGCGAATTTTGGCATTGAACAATCGGCATCTCAGGCAATGATCCTGCTCAAAGTCAAGAAGCAGATAGGGAGTAGAGATGAAGATCACGGAAAGCGCCGTGGTATATTCATGTTATGACATGACGGTACGGGGCACATTCTATCGGCCCGATGGAGGACATGGAGCCCTACTGCCCGCGGTTGCCTTGGGCCACGGCTGGGGAATGGTTGCCGGCGGAGACCTTGAGGACTACGCGCGAGCCATTGCCGCCCGCGGTATCGTCTGCTTGACCTTCGATTATCGCCGCCTCGGTAAGAGCGAGGGACACCCACGTCAGGAAATTGATCCTGCCTGGCAACAGGAAGATTATCGGGCTGCCATAACATATCTCTGTTCACGCAGCGAGGTCGATGCCGAGCGCATCGGAATCTGGGGAACTAGCTATAGTGGCGGGCATGTCCTGGTCGTCGCCGCGACAGATGCGCGGGTGCGATGCGTCGTCAGCCAGGTGCCGACAATAAGCGGCTTCGAGTCAGGATTGCGCAAGACCCACCCCAACAATCTGAAGGCGTTGCAGGAGTTCTTTGCCGAAGATCGCCTGGCCCGGTTACGTGGCGAGCCACCACGCATCATGAAGGAAGTAGGGGCAGAAGGTGAACCAAACGTCGCCTACCCAGGAGCGGAATCGTACGACTACATGATGGGTCAAGCCTCTCGCTGCCCGGAATGGCGCAATGAAGTGACGGTCCGCTCGCTGGAACTCGCGCGAGCCTATGAGCCCGGGCAGTGGATTTCACGCATTGGCCCCAAGCCCTTGCTCATGATCGTTGCAGATACCGACCGCCAAACACCCACCGACCTCCAACTCGATGCGTTCAACCGGGCTCGGGAGCCAAAGGAACTGTTGTTGGTCAAGGGAGGGCATTACGCCGTCTACACAACCCATTTCGAACAGACCAGCACGGCAGCAGCGGACTGGTTTGAAAAGCACCTGTGATTAGGACTAAGCGAACTGAAACCGGAATAAGGGCCGCCACGCGTGGCGGTCACAAGGGGAAAAAGGAGGAAACACATGACAAGTACCAATGCAGCCGTCGGGGTTGCTGAATTGAAAGCTCCGACAACAGAACATCAAAAATCGATTCGCTCGCTGCGGGCAGCCGTGTTCGGCAATTTACTCGAATGGTTCGACTGGACACTGTACGGCACATTCGCCGTGTACCTGGCGGCAAATTTCTTTGACAAGAGCAATGCGACGTCCGCGCTCCTGTCGGTTCTCGCCGTATTCGCAGTGGGATTCGTCGCCAGACCGGTCGGGGGCATTATCTTCGGACGCTTTGGTGATCGGATTGGGCGAAAGAACACGCTCGTCTTGACGATGTCGACGATGGCGCTTGCCAGCCTGATGATAGCTCTTATTCCAAGTTACGAGAGCATCGGCATCTGGGCATCGGTCCTGCTCTTGATCGCACGTCTCATGCAGGGCCTGGCTCATGGTGGCGAGTCTGGCGTCTCCTATGCCTATGTTGCAGAAATCTCGCCTCCTCGGCATCGCGGCCTGTGGGCGAGTTCGGTGTTCGTCAGCGTGACGCTCGGCGTGATGGCTGCCACGATGCTCGGCATTATCCTGACATCCGTCTTCTCCAAAGAAGACATGATGTCCTATGGCTGGCGCATCGGCTTCGCCACGGGAGGTCTCCTGGGCTTCTTTGCTCTCTACATGCGTCGCGCAGCCCATGAATCTCCTGTCTACAACAACAAGTCTGCAACGAAAGCTGATACGAAGCCGCTGACACGACAAGAGAAGATGCAGATCCTCCTCAAGGTGGTCTTCTTCTCCGCATCGTCCAATGTTGCGTACTATACCTGGGTGACCTTCGCCCCGAGCATGGCGATCTCCACACACGGGATGGATGCCAATGGCGCCTTCCTGGCTAGCTTGTGTGCCCAGCTCGTGACCCTGCTTCTGCTGCCGTTCTTTGGACATCTGGCCGACAAGTTCGGTCGCAAGCCGATGGTCTTCCTCTATGGCGTCGGCATCATGCTGGCTCCGTTCCCTGTCAATGCAATTCTGTCCTCAGAGCCTTGGTCTCTGTTCGTGTCGCAGGGGATTGGTCTGGCCGTCTGGGCATTGATCGCCTCGATCTATCCGGCCCTCATCGCAGAACAGATTCCGACGAAGCAGCGCGCCCTGGGTGTCGGCTTTCTGTCCTCGCTCTCCGTCGCAATCTTTGGAGGCACCGCCCCCTACCTGAATACCTGGCTTGGTTCTATCGGCCTGTCATGGGTGTTCTCGGTTTATATCATGTTCCTCGGACTTCTGGCGGTCATTGCCGCAATGATGATCCGGGAGACCAAAGGTGTGCCGCTGAACGAAATCCGCGGCGAATGACAACGACCGGCTGCCGACCAGGCAGCCGGTAACCCACCACCAATGACATTTGAGATAGCGAACTATTTATGGAAAAGACAAAAGTAGCCGTGGTCACGGGTGCAAGCGGCGGAATCGGGTTGGCGATTTGTCGGCGTTTGAAAGCCGATGGGATGAAGATCGTTGCCATCGATAGAGCGTCCCCAGCCCAAATGGACGATGGTGTCGACTACCGCACCCTCGATATCACGCAAACGGCTCTACTGGGTGAGGTTGCCAACGATATCGCTGCCCGTCACGGTTCTATCGACCTTTGGGTGAACAATGCCGGCTTCCTGGAGCGCAAGGAAGCGCTGGAGATTAGCGAGGCCGAATGGAATGCAACGCTTGCCGTCAACCTGACTGCAACCTTCTTCGGAGCGCAGCAGGCGGCTCGTATCATGCGCGGCATCGGGCACGGGGGCGCAATCATCAATCTGTCGAGCTATGCCGGACTTAAGGCACGACCGAACTGCGCCGCTTATGCCGCGGCAAAGGCCGCGATCGCGCATTTGACGGCATGCCTTGCGGTGGAATGGGGACAGTATGGAATTCGGGTGAATGCTATCGCGCCCGGATACATTGAAACGCCGATGAGTGCCTGGATGCACCAAGACGAGCAGCAAAGGGCGCAGCTTCTGGCGCGCACGCCTCTCGCTCGGCTGGGAGAGCCTTCCGAGATCGCTGAAGCAGTGCGCTTCCTGGCGAATGACGACAGCAGCTACATTACAGGTCATACCCTAAGCGTCGACGGAGGCATCGTTCGATCATGACGGACCGTTATTGGGCGGGCAAGACCTTTATCGTCACCGGCGGGGCCCGTGGGCAAGGCGCTGCCGAAGTCAACCGGCTGCTGGCGCTCGGCGCGAATGTCATCGTCATCGATCCGCTGGCGCCGGACAGCCTCGATTGGGCGATTGAACGGGAGCAGAGTGACTGTCTCAGGATTGTTGCGGGCAGTGTTGCGGAGGAGGGCACTTGGCAAGAGGCGATCGACAGCGTTAAGGCCTTTGGGTCACCTTTGGCTGGCTTGGTCAACAACGCCGGAATTACATTGCGCAAGACGGTCACGGAAACCACGCTGTCGGAGTGGGAGAACCTGCTCGAGGTCAATCTGACGGGTGCCTTTTTAGGTATTCGCGCAGCCGCCCCGGCGATGTCGGACGGTGGGTCGATTGTGAACGTGTCGTCGACGGCCGGGCTGACGGGGTATTTCAGTGCGGCTTATACGGCCAGCAAATGGGCTCTCCGCGGATTGACAAAGGCTGCGTCAATCGAACTGGCCGCCCGCAAGATCCGCGTAAATACCGTTTGTCCTGGCTTGATCGACACGCCGATGATCAACCGGCCGAACGCGGGTTACAACATCGATCAGGCGCGGGCCTTCTTCGAGGGAAACCGATCCATGACCCCGCTTGCTCGCGGCGCCGACCCTGACGAGGTAGCGGGCGCGGTGGTCTTTCTCCTGGGCCCAGACAGCCGTTTCATGACGGCAACGGATCTGGTCGTGGATGGGGGCATGATCGGCGGTGGCATCTATAGCTACATAGGGCGCAGCGTCGGAACCGTGGAGGAAAGCGTCTGATGCTCATCATTGAGAGCTCGAAGTAAGGGCGCCATGGCCTGCGCCGCCTTTGGTGGCGATGGCAGGCGCCTGCTGCCGTGATGTGGGCCGTCATGAGCTTGGTTAGTGCGGATTCTCGCAATGGCCCATGGCGATCATCTCGCAAGCTCTGGCCGTCTCTACGCGTACCGCGCTGCTGGCCGAGATCCGGGAGCAGGGCTCGTGCGACCTGCGATCCCGATTGTCGTGGTCTCATCCGGCGTGCCAGGATGGCCGGAAAGCTCCGTGACATTCGAGAGGAGGCGATGTGACGGCGAGAATCCAAAGGCACTCCTGGCCGAGGCCAGCAGGAGTGACGCAACCCTGTCGGCTGCATGGACCTGCCAATGAGCGGCTCTGAGAAAACCCACCGTCCCAGTTCTGCGACGTCTCGGCTTGGGGGGCCTTCAGTCGTGCCTTTGCTGCAACAGCTCCACAGGTTGGTCCGTCCGACCCTCGTGATCCTGCCCGCTTTGGGGCTGCTTGCCGGCTTCGGAGTACGCCTTGCAGGGCATGGGGGATGGTCGGGACCGATCTGGGCTGTGGCGACCATCCCGGTCTTGGCCGTCTTGCTGATCGAGATCGTCGCGAGCCTCAGACGAGGCGATGTGGGCCTCGACATCGTGGCTGCCCTCTCGATGACAGGCGCCCTTGCTTTCGGCGAGCATCTCGCGGCCGTGGTGGTCGCGCTCATGTACGCCGGTGGGCAGTATCTGGAGAGCTTTGCCGAACGCCGGGCCAACCGCGAGATGACGGCCCTCCTGTCCCGGGTGCCGCGGACCGCCATCCGCTATCGCAATGAAAGACTGGAGGAGGTTCCTCTCGGCGACGTTGAGCCTCGAGACCGCCTTCTCATCCGCCAGGGCGACGTGGTGCCCGTGGACGGCGTGGTGGTGGGGGGCGTGGCGGTCCTCGATCAGGCGGCGCTGACGGGCGAGTCGCTTCCCGTGCAGAGGAGGGCGGGCGAACCGGTCTTGAGCGGGGTGACGAATGTCGGCAGCGCCTTCGATCTGACGGCCACCCATCGCGCGGCAGAGAGCACCTATGCCGGCATCGTGCGCTTGATCGAGGCGGCACAGCGCTCTAAGGCCCCCATGGCCCGCATGGCCGATCGGTTCGCCATCTGGTTCCTGGCCCTGACAGTTGCGCTGGCAGGTGGGGCTTGGCTCTGGAGCGGGGATCCGATCCGGGCGCTGGCCGTCCTGGTGATCGCGACACCATGCCCACTCATCCTCGCGGTGCCGGTCGCCATCGTCTCCGGCGTCTCGCGCGCCGCCAAGACCGGGGTGCTGGTGAAGGGGGGCAAGGCCCTGGAGACTTTGGCCCGCGTGAGGGCCATGGTCATCGACAAGACAGGCACCCTCACGCACGGGCAGGCGGAGGTTGTCGAGATCCGGCCCCTTGCCGATCTACCGCCCAACGAGATTCTTCAACTCGCGGCGTCCCTGGATCAGGCGTCAAAGCACGTCATCGCCCATGCCATCGTGCAGGAGGCGCAAGCCCGGGGGCTCAACCTTTTCGCACCCGTGGATGTTGAGGAAACCCCTGGGGAAGGGGTGAAGGGGCGCGTCGACGGCCGATGGATCGCGGTCGGAGGCCTCCACTACGTGGCCGAGCGTGTCCAAGGCGCTGGAACGGCCTTTGTCAACGGCGACCCACCCGTGGGGGCGGTGCTGGTTGCCGTGGCCGTTGACGGACGCGCCGCCGGTCTCCTGGTCCTGACCGACCGCCTCCGCTCGGGAGCAGCCGAACTGATCAAGGGCCTTCGCCAAACGGGGATCGAGCGGATCGTGCTGGCCACGGGCGATCGTCGTGATGTCGCCGACGAAGTCACGACGGGGCTCGATCTCGACGCCGTCCATGCCGATCTGACGCCCGACCGCAAGATCGCCGTTGTGCAGGCGGAACGGCGGCATGGACCCGTGATGATGATCGGGGATGGGTTGAACGATGCCCCGGCCCTGGCCGCCGCTGATCTCGGGGTTGCCATGGGCGCCAAGGGGGCCGCAGCCTCCGCTGAGGCGGCCGACGTCGTCCTGCTGGTCGACCAGCTGGACAGGATCCTCGGGGCGGTCCAAGCGGCGCGCCGCTCTCGGCGGATTGCCCTCCAGAGTGTCTATGCCGGCATCGGCCTGTCGGTTGTGGGGATGGTCGTGGCAGCTCTGGGGTATCTGACACCCGTGGAAGGCGCCCTGATTCAGGAAGCCATCGACGTTGCCGTCATCCTCAATGCCTTGAGGGCTCTTCGCGGCTAGCTCGCCGACGGAAAGGCATACCGGAATATCCATGCGCTGGAGCACCGGACGTGAAAAGTGGAGCTGCATTGTTGGGCTCCCATCAGACGCTCCCTCTCTTGGCTGGCGCATCGATAGGCGCGAAAAAACGGATCTACTTCTTCCCATGAGGCTCTGGGGGTGAAAACGACTGTCTCGCGTTGAAGCGTTGCGGCTTGCCCTGACGAGGGAATTCGGACCTGACGAGACATCGTCAGCTCTGGGCTATGGCCTTTCGCTGACACAGTAGGCAAGCGCCTACGCTACGATGCGCTCTTTATAGAGTGGGGTATCGGACCCAGAAGTTGGTCCAATGCTCTGCAAACCCCGAAGGTCTGCAGAAGGGTTCGCCTTCGTGATCCGCATGACTCTTGTGCTGACATTCACAATGATGTTGATGGTGCCGGGGCGGTCAGAGGAATGTGTCTGTCCGGCCTCATTGGCAGCGGGATCCGCAGGAACAACAGCACCAGTGCCTGAAATCGCTGGCGTCAACGATCCGATGGATACGACCGAACGGATCAGGCCGGCCGTGGCGATATTGCGCAGCAAATTTGCGTCGAGGGTGACGCAGGCCGTCTATGCGCCGCTGAGTAAAGACGAGATCGACGTGACCATGCCGCCAGAATCCCAAGCGCTTCGCCTTTGATCCGGTCCATCAACCGCCAGGGCTGACCTCCAAAGGCATCGGGCATGGAAAGCGGTTACGCACTTCTCATGCTCGATGCTTTCTCTCTTGGCGGGAGCTACCTTGCGGGCGGATCGGGCTGGCCGCGGCAGCGAGATCCATCTGAAGCGGCCAGACGGACTTCATCAGGCACCATGAACTCGGATCTCCTGCCGACTTTGCCGCAGCCTCGTCGAGAGTGGTCTCAGTGTTTCCGCTCGCCGGATACTGCGGTCTTGCGCCGGGCGGCCCGGCGCGAGAGCATGTTGAGGCCTTCGATCAGGGCCGAAAACGCCATGGCGGCGTAGATGTAGCCCTTCGGGACGTGTGCACCAAATCCCTCCGCGATCAGGGTCATGCCGATCATCAGGAGGAACCCCAGGGCCAGCATCACCACTGTCGGGTTGTTGTTGATGAACTGGGCGAGCGGGTTGGCCGCGAGCAGCATGACCGTCACGGCTGCGATGACCGCGATGACCATGATCATCACGATATCGGTCATGCCGACCGCCGTGATGATGCTGTCCAGCGAGAACACGAGATCGAGCAGCAGGATCTGCCCGATGGCGGCGCCAAACGTCATCGTGGCCTTGGCCGTGTCGAACACGTCGTCGTTCGGCGTCGGATCCACGTTGTGGTGAATCTCCGTTGTCGCTTTCCATACCAGGAAGAGGCCCCCGCCGATCAGGATCAGGTCGCGCCAGGAGAAGTCGTGCCCGAAGAGGGTGAAGATCGGCTCGGTCAAGGTGACGATGATCGCAATGGTGCCAAGCAGCCCAAGACGCAGGATAAGCGCCAGCCCGATCCCGATGCGGCGAGCCTTGGAACGCTGGTGCTCGGGGAGCTTGTTGGTGAGGATCGAGATGAAGATCAGGTTGTCGATGCCGAGCACCACTTCCATCACGACCAGCGTGGCCAGTGCTACCAGGGCGGTCGGATCGGAGATCCAGGAGAAGTCCATCGGGTGTTCCTTAGGGTCTGATTGTTGGGATGGGCGTTGCTAGGGCATCGGACCCAAAAGTGGACTTGCACTTTTGGGATTGATCCGATGCTTCCTCTCTTGGCTGGCGCATCGTGCGGAAAACCGGGTCCACTTTTCACTAACGTGGCCCTACGGGTCGCTGACGCGGCCCTCTGGGTCCGCACGATGCGCTAGTCTGGGCGGCATACTTGGGCCGGAAGGTGGCGTTCCCCACCCTGCAGGCCGCTGAGGTTGCAACGGAAGGCTCGAGGATCATCAGCTTGGCGATCAGGGCAGGGGAGTAATTCCGCATGGTCAGGCTGCCTCCCTGGTCTCGACACGGGCCGCCAGGATCTTGTCGATCCGCCGCCCATCGAGGTCGATCACCTCGAAGCGCCAGCCCATGACGACCGACAGGTAGGTGATGGCAGCAACCACGAGCCCGAAGCCCAAGGGCTCCGCCACGTTCTCCGCCATCCCCTGGGCCTTCATGATGTCGGTGAGAATGGCTCCGAGGGCCGCACCCGAGAAGGCGCCGGCGAGGACACCCACCAGGGTGATGCCGATCTGGACGGTGGAGAGGAAGCGGCCCGGCTCCTCGGCCAGCCTGAGGACTGTCCTGGCTCCGGCGCGGCCGTTGTCGGCCATCGTCTTCAGGCGGGCCTTGCGGGCCTTGCGGGCCGAGACGATGGCGAGCTCCGACAGGGCAAAGAGCCTGTTCAGGCCAATGAGAGGCAATGCGATGCCGAGTTCAAGCACGGTGCGTCAGGTGCTGCGGGCACCCCTCCGGGATTGGCGATGGTGCTGCTGCAGGGTTCACGTCGGAGGATCTCATCCGAGTATCACCCAGAGCTGCTCGAGAAAGGCGCTGATGCCGGCAATGATCGCCGACGAGATCAGTGCCAGGATGAGCAGGCTGCCCACGGCAGCGAGCCACCCCACGAGCGTGGCGAGGCCATCGCGCTCCAGGATGCCGAGGGCGAAGGCCGAGATCGCGAAGGCCGGGGGGATGTTGCCGAAGGGGATCGGCAGGAACAGGATAACGGCCAGCAGGAGGCAGGCGGCCCCTACGACACGCTCTGGAAGCGGGCGAAGCAGCATGCCGAGCCGCGGGCGCAGGAAGCGTTCCGCCCGGTGCAGGATCGGGCTGAGCTTCGTTGTCAGCAGGGTAAAGAAGTCCCGGGAGATTGACCGCTCGCGAATGAAGTGCGGCATCCACAGGGTGGAGCGTCCCAGCATCAGTTGGGCCGTGATGAAAAGCAGGGGCGCTCCCAGGACAGCCGACATGCCGGGCGGGAGCGGCAGCACATTGGGCGCGGCGAACAGGAGCATCAGGGCGCCAAAGGCCCGGTCGCCGAAGGCGTCCAATACCTTGCCGATGCTGATGGCCGGGCTTGGGCAGCCGGCGAGGTCGCTCAGGACCTCGGAGAACCGTTGTCGGGGCTCCACAGCGTCGTCCGGTGACACGACGGTGGAGAGGCTACTGGAAGGGTCTGGCATGGGTCTGTCTATAATGGCTCACATAAAAGAATGCGAGCGGGGATGTTCAAGAGGTCGTTAGCGGTCCTTGAGAGGTCCTAGAGCATCGATCCCAAAAGTGGACCCACTTTTGGGATCGAACCCGATGTTCCACTTTATAATGAACGCATCGTTGGTGCGGAAAACCGGATCCACTTTTCACTGACGCGGCCCTCTGGGCCGCACGATGCGCTAGCCGGAGGGAACCGCTCCTGGATACGGGTTCGGACGGTTCTGCCGGCGCCAGGCGCCGGCAGAACGGCAGTGCGTGATTCTCTGGGGCGCATCGGCGGGCCTGCGTTCAGGGCTGCGCCAGCCTCAAGTTCAGATGTCCTCCTCGAAGCCGAAATCGCCGCCGGCATCACCGAAGTCCTCGGCAGCCGCCTGCTGTGGCTCGGCCTGACCGGCTGCGGCGTTGGGCTCATCGCCGCCTGAGAAGGCGCTGGCGATCATGTTGCCCAGGAGAACGCCACCCGCGACGCCCATGGCCGTCTGGGCCGCTCCGGCCAGAAAGCCGCCGCCTCCACGGGGAGCCATGCCGCCCATGCCGGGCGCCATGTGCGGCGGCATGCCGGGCGCCGGCGGCTGATGCGCGTGATGGGAGGGCTGATGCGGCTGGGGCCGGGACTGCCCGCCGCCGAAGAGGCCTGAGAGGAACCCGCCTCCGCCTGCGGGACGGCTGGCGAGCTCCTGCTCCAGCTGCTGGATGCGGCCATGGGCGGCGCTCAGAGCCTGCTCCTGCACCACGATGGTCTGGGCCATGTAGTATGGCGCGTTCGGCTGCTGGTTGATCCGTGTGCGGATGAACTCCGCCGCCTGGGCGTCCGGGGCTCCGGCCTGGCCTTCAACTTGGGCAATCTTGCCGAAGAGCTGCTCAATGGCCTGACGATCCTGATGGTCCATGAAAATCGATCCTTTCTGACAATGGACGGAGGTTACTCTTCCCGCTGTCCAGTGAGGCTCAGCAGCAGCTGGAAGATGTTGACGAAGTTCAGGTAGAGCGAGAGCGCGCCGAACACGGCCATCTTACTATTGGCCTCATGGCCGTAACCCTCGGCGTACTGTTCCTTGATCGTCTGCGTGTCGTAGGCGGTCAGACCCGTGAACACGAGGACGCCGATGATCGAGATCGCAAACTGCAGGGCGCTCGACGCGAGGAAGATGTTGACCAGGGAGGCGATGATGACGCCGATCAGGCCCATGACCAGGAACGAGCCGAACTTCGAGAGGTCGCGCTTGGTCGTGTAGCCGTACAGGCTGGTGGCGCCGAACATGGCGGCGGTGATGAAGAAGGTGCGGGCGATGCTGGCACCGGTGAACACCAGGAACACCGAGGCCAGAGAAAGGCCCATCACGGCCGAGAAGGCGAAGAAGGCGGTGCGGGCAGAGGCCGCCGTCATCCGATCCATGCGGAACGAGAAAAAGAAGATGAACGCCAGAGGCGCCAGCATCACCGCCCATTTGAGCGGCGTCTGGAAGATCGGCACGTAAAGGGCCGGCGTCGAGGCGACGAAGAAGGCGACAAGCCCTGTCACCATGAGGCCGATGCCCATGGTGTTGTAGACACGCAGCATGTGCTGGCGCAGGCCCTCGTCGAAGAGGACGCCGCTCGGGCGCGCTGCGGCGGTATGCCAGGCATAGGGGGTATTCATAGATGGTTTCTCCTGAGGTTTACTGAAGCTTGCGGGACAGCCGGAGGGCCGCCCATTCAAGGGCACTGTCGCTGCCCGTTCCTGTCAGCGCGTAGGCGAGCGGGCCGGTCTGCCAGTACATGGCCGTCACCTTCTCGAAGCGGGCCGGCATCGGAGCGATGACGTCGAAGGCCGGAGCCTGGGCGGCGAACAGCGACACCCGGCCGAGCTCGCCGGCATCGATGGCGATCTCGATGCTGTGGCCGTGGCGGGACGGGAAGATCTGCGCATCCCGCACCTGCCAGTCCTCGGGCAGAGGCGGGAGACGGATTCCGGTCTCGGCCAGAATCTCGGCGGGGTCATAGGCCTCCACCTCGGGCTGCGAGACCATGCGGGCGCGCAGCAGACTTGTCTCATGCGAGTGCAGGGCATCCTCGACGAAGGCCGGCGGCTTGGGCGAGGCCTCGCTGTCGGTGATGCCCAGGCCCACCTGTCCATGGGCGAACCAGCCGAAGCCGACGAGGGTCACGACGGCGGCGATGCGGCGGAGCTTCAGGCCCAGCTCCTGCCAGGCGAGGGCGCGCTCAAGCCGGGTCGCCGCCGCAAGCATCGGTTCCCCCGGGCGGGGCAGGGGAGATGCGTGGAGCAGCCGGAGGGCATCGCGATCCTTGAGATCGGCCATGATCCGCGCAGCGGCTTGCGGATCGCGGGCAAGATGCTCCTCGACCTCGATGCGCCGGCCGGGGTCGAGCTGGTCGTCGACATAGGCAAGAAGGTCGGTTTCTGTGATCGGGTCAGACATCGGATCCTCCGACGACGCGCAGGCTTGGACGCTTGGCTTCGGATGGCTGAACGTCGGATCCCGCCTCGAACCCCCGCAGCGCGGCACGGGCGCGGCCTAAGCGGGACATGAGGGTTCCGACCGGGATCTTCAGGGCACTGGCGGCCTCCTGGTAGGACAGGCCCTCGATGGCCACAAGGTGCAGGGCGGCCCTCTGCTCGTCGGGCAGACTCATGAAGGCGGCCTGGACCTGCTGCAGCCTGACGCGACTTTCCTGCTCGGGTGGAGCCTCGACGTCAGCGAGCGAGGCGGCCTGTTCCAGGCGGCGGAGTTCTGCGACCTGACGGCGCCGGTGATCGATGAAGGTGTTGTGCAGGATCGAGAGCAGCCAGCCACGCAGGTTGCCGCCGGAGCGGAAAGAGCCGCGCCGCTCATAGGCCCGGACAAGCGTGTCCTGCACCAAGTCCTCGGCCTGGGCCTCGTCCCGGGTGAGGGACCGGGCATAGCGCCGCAAGGGCCCGAGTTGTCCGATCACATCCGTGCGTCTGGCGTCATTCATACGAGGTATACGAGGATGCTGGATGTCTTAATCCGGATGCGGGCCAGAATTTTTACGGCTTTGGTCATGCCAGCTGACGCTTGGCTCGCGCGGCAACGGCGCCCGCCTCGAACATCCGGACGAGTCGATCCATGGCGATGGGCTTGCGCAGGAAAACGCCGCGGCGCAGCCGACCCGGCAGGGCCGTCGGGATCGCCGAGGCATAAACGGCAGGCTTGTCCGGCCAAATGAAGCTGAAGGTGGTGCCGACCTCCCAGCCATCGACCTGGCCAGGAAACTCGATGGCGCAATAGAGACCGTCGAACTCGGCCGCCGCGATCAGATCGAGGGCGGCCTCGCCGGAGGAGGCCAGAACGGCCTCAAAGCCGGCCTGTTTGAGGGCGAGGGAGATCAGCTGGCAGAGGCCTGCATCATCGTCAACGATTAGGATGGAGGGACAAGGCGACGCGGAATCCAAGATCGGATCCTCCAGTTGCGGTCGCGCTCGTGGGCGCAAGGGCAAGAGAAGGAGTCCGACATCGCGAGCGGCGACCCGCCCGCCAGAGGGGCCCGGACCCTGAGGCACGTTTGAGGTATGCCATGGGAAAGCGGCCCGCAAGAGGGGAGTGGCATCAGAGCTCATCCTGCCCGCCCGGGAACTGTCGCCCGAGGCGGTCCGCCTGTCGGGATTGCAACATGCGGCCTGCTGGACCGCCGTGGCTTCCGGCGCAATCCTCCCGTGACGACCATGCCGAGGCTCTACGAATGCCGGGCCACAGGCGACGTTCCACGACGCCCTGTACCGGGAGCATTCATGATCCAGAGTAATATCCTTCCTGCGGAGGCTGCGTTGGCCGGCCCACAGCAGGGCGACAGTTGTGCGGATCTGGATTGGAGAAGTATTCCCGAACGCGTGCCCGGGACCGCCAGCTTCGATCTTCAAAGTTTCTTGACGTCCTGCCGACTGGAAACGGTCGCGCATAACGGGTAGACCCTTCCGCACGCTGGCAGGGCCGCAACAGGAGGGCTCATGAATATCCACGATCTTGTCGTCCACGTCCCCTCTCGCGGCGACGGCCTCGATCATGGCGTCAAACTTGCATTTGACCTTGCGGGCCGTCACGGATCCCACGTGACCGCCATCATCGAGGAACTCCAGCTCACCAGCCTCGACAAACCGTCGGCAAGCGGCGAAGCCGACGAGCGTTTCCGCCAGGAGTTCAATGAGCGTTCGCGACACCAGGCCCAACGCTTGGCTCATGCCGTTGCGCGTGAGGCTGAGGCAGCGGGAATCCGGCACGAGGTCGTGATAGAGCCTGTCTTCTCCTATCAGGAGGGGCAGGTCTTCGCAGACTATCTCCGGGTGCGGGCTCTTGGGATTATCGGTGTCAACAACCTCCTGGAGGGAGATCTTCGCCTCATAGTCGAGACGGCCCTGTTCGAGACTGGCCGTCCGCTGATCCTCGCCCCGCCCACCGCATTATCGACCCTTCGGAGCGACCGGGTGATGGTTGCCTGGGATGCGACGCCCGCCGCCGTGCATGCCGTCACGGCCGCCATGCCGTTCCTCCGCGCCGCCAGCGAAGTCTTTGTTGCTCATGTCACGGATGACAAGGCCTTCCAGCGCGGTCGATCGGGAATCGAACTCTGTCATCACCTATCCCGGCACGACGTCCGGACGCAGTTCGCGCCCGTGCAGCGTGGCGAGCGGGATGTGGCCGAGGCCCTCCTTGAGGCTGCCCGTGTTCATGACGTCGGTCTCCTCGTGATGGGCGCCTATGCCCATTCGACCCTGCGGCGACTGATCTTTGGCAGCGCGACGCGCGGTATGTTCGAGCGATCATTCGAGATTCCGATCCTGATGGCGAACTAGAGCTTTCTTCGGCGAAGCGGATCCGGTTCGCCGAAAATGCGGCATGCCGGCACGAAGTATCTCATGCCCTGGCCGATTACGATCAGCCTTGTTCCGTTGGGATCTGGATCATGTCGGTGCTCGGCCTGCCGAAGGCGCACCTGAATCTCAAGGGAACATTCGATGGGCAATCGGCGCACCTGTCGGAGATATCCCTGGACTATCCGGGCCTCAGCTTCAAGGCGACCCTCACCCGCCTTGCCGACTAAAGGAGGCTTTGCCTCCCCGGCCTAATCAACGGCGAGGCGGGATTCAGGTAAGGTCTGGCCCCCATCGATCACGATCCCCTGACCGGTGATGTAGCGAGCCTCGTCCGAAGCCAGGAACACAACCGCATTCGCGATATCCTCAGGATCGCCGAGATAGCCCATCGGAATCGCGCGTTCGGTTTCGCGAATGTAGTCTTCCGGCTGTGCCCGCATGCCCTCGGTCATGATATTCCCCGGCATCACAGCGTTCACGGTAACCTTAGCTTTGGCAAGCTCGATCGCAGCCGAGCGCATGAAGCCCAAAAGCCCCGCCTTGGTCGCACCGTAATGAGCCCAGCCGGGGTAGCCGGTGATCGGTCCGGTGATCGACGAGGTGAGGACGATGCGCCCGTGACCCGACTTGCGCAGGTGCGGCAGCGCCGCCCTCGTTGCAAGGAATGCCGCCTTCAGGTTGATCGCCTGAACCCGGTCCCATTCATCCTCGCTCATCTCGTCAAGGCGAGCGGCCGGGAAGATGCCGGCGTTGCTGCACAGGATGTGGAGACCGCCCCACGCGGCGACGGCGGCCTGCACCATGCCGTCGATCTCCGCAGCATGACTGACATTCACGACGTGAGGCTTGGCGTGCCCTCCAGCGGCCACTGCCAAGCCTGCCGTCTCCTCGGCCACGTCCCGGTCGAGGTCAGCAACGAGCACCTTAGCACCCTCGGCGGCCAGTTTGCAGGCGATAGCGCGGCCGATGCCGCGCCCAGCTCCGGTCACGATCGCGATCCGTCCCTTCAGCCGATCAAGTCCCATGGCTTTTCCTCCACTCCTCAGTGAAATTCGCCGAGTCGTCATTCGGTTGCGTTGAGTCGAAAGGCATTGAGTTGGATCAAGGCTGGGCCCGGCCGTGCCTGAAATTCTAGAGCATTTTTCGGCGAAGTGGCCCCGGTTCGCCGTCAAAAAATGCGGCAACCCAAAGAAGAGAGCTGATTCCACGCAAGTGGAAACAGCTCTAAGGAGCGCTCAATGAAGCACCCTCCGGGAGACACGCGCATGGAGACCGGCTCGAACCAGCAGCATGGTGTCGAGGCCGACAGGCAGAGTGTCTACGAAGCATTATCGCGGCTCGAGGTCGATGCCCGGCACGGCCTGGGCCAGCATGAGGCTGCAGAGCGTCTGAGCCGCTACGGCGCGAATGAGCTGGCTTCCGAGAAACCGGTTCCGGAATGGCGCAAGTTCCTCGGGCAGTTCAAGGATGCGCTCGTTATCCTGCTTCTGGTCGCCACCGCCATCTCCGCGACCTTGTGGTTCTACGAGCGCGAGACAGCGTTGCCCTACGAGGCTCTGGCGATCCTCGCCGTCGTCCTGCTCAACGCGGTCATGGGCTACGTCCAGCAATTCCGTGCCGAAAAGGCATTGGCGGCCTTGAGCCAGATGTCGGCCGCCCATGCCAGCGTCATCCGGGATGGAACCCGGCAGAGCATCCTGGCCCGAGAGGTCGTCCCGGGGGACATCTTGCTCCTGGAGGAAGGCAATACGATCCCCGCCGATGGGCGCTTGATCGAGGCGGCAAACCTTCAGACCGGGGAGGCGGCGCTCACCGGCGAGAGCGTGCCGGTCAGCAAGGACACCGCGGCGATTCACGCCGATGTCGGGCTGGGCGATCGCAGCAACATGGTCTTCAGCGGTACGGTTGTCACTTACGGGCACGGCAGGGCCGTCGTCACCGCGACCGGCATGCAGACTCAGATGGGCCGCATCGCGGGCATGCTGGACGCGGCGCCTGAAGCCTCGACGCCCTTGCAGAAGGAACTCGATCGCGTCGGTCGGATACTCGGGATATCGGTGGTGGGGATCGCCATCGTGATGATTGCGACCATCCTGTTCGTCGAGGACATCCAGGACTTCTCCGGCGTGTTCGACGTGCTCATTCTCGGCGTCGCGCTGGCGGTTGCCGCCGTGCCGGAAGGCCTACCAGCCGTGGTGACGGCGGTGCTCTCGCTGGGCGTACAGCGAATGGCCGGCCGAAACGCCATCGTGCGGAACCTCTCAGCGGTCGAGACGCTGGGTTCCGCTAACGTCGTCGCATCCGACAAGACGGGCACTCTCACGAGAAACGAGATGACCGTCCGCCGGGTCGTGACGGCGAGCGGCAGCGTGGACTTCGAGGGGACGGGGTATGCCCCTGAGGGACGGGCCATGTCCGGAGACGGACGACCTGTCGAAGGCGGGCTGCGTTCCGAGTTCGCCCGGACACTTGCGGCCGCCGATCGGGCGAACAACGCCGTTCTGCAGGAACGGGACGGTCGTTGGACCGTCCAGGGCGATCCAACGGAGGGCGCCCTGATCGTGGCGGCCCGAAAGGCGGGATTGGAGGCAGAGGCTCTCGAGGCGCGGTTCTCGCGGATCGCCGAGGTGCCATTTTCCTCCGAGCGCAAGCTGATGAGCACCCTGCACAGCGATGCCGAACGGGAGGACCGTCTGCTTGCTCTCACCAAGGGGGCTCCGGATGTCCTGCTCTCCCGCTGTACCCAGGAATTGGTGGGCGAGGAGCCGCGGCCGCTGACAAAGCAGCGCCGCGCCGAGATCCTGCAGTCGAACGAAGCCTTGGCGGGCGAGGCCCTGCGAACCCTCGGCGTGGCGTACCGCGTGCTGCCGAGGGAGGGTTTTAACCACGACGACTTTGCCGAGGATGTCGAGGAAGAGATGATCTTCCTCGGCCTCATCGGCATGATCGATCCGCCGCGGGAGGAATCCAGGGCCGCCGTCATACGGGCGAAGCAGGCCGGCATCCGGCCCATCATGATTACGGGGGACCACCCGAGGACGGCAACGGTCATCGCAGGTGAGCTTGGGATCTCGGCGGATGGGCGAGTGGTCACGGGAGCGGAGCTTCAGGCGATGCCCGAGCATGCACTCGATACCGCTGTGCAGGAGGTATCGGTCTATGCCCGCGTGAACCCTGAGCACAAGCTGCGGATCGTGAGCGCCCTTCAGCGCGGTGGCTCGACGGTCGCCATGACAGGCGATGGTGTCAACGATGCGCCAGCGCTCAAGACCGCCGATATTGGCATCGCCATGGGCATCACGGGCACTGACGTTTCTAAGGAAGCCGCCGACATGGTGCTGGCAGACGACAATTTTGCAACCATCGTGGCGGCCGTGGAGGAGGGGCGGGCGATCTTCTCCAACATCCGCAAGTTCCTGCGCTACCTGCTCTCATCGAATATCGGCGAGGTGATGACGATGTTCTTCGGCGTGCTGCTGGCCGATGTCATCGGCCTCGTGCCGGACGGAGCTGGAGAGGTGGTGCTGCCGCTGCTCGCCACGCAGATCCTCTGGATCAATCTCGTAACCGACGGCGCGCCGGCCCTCGCGCTCGGTGTCGATCCGGCGGACAAGGGGATCATGGACGTCCCACCCCGCCCGCGCGGTGAGGGCGTGATCACAGCCCGCATGTGGGCCGGCATCGCTCTCGTGGGCGCCATCATGGCAATCGGCGCGCTGGGTGTGCTCGACGCCTCGCTTCCCGGTGGGCTGATCGAAGGATCGGGGTCCTTGCGGTACGGGCAGACCATGGCCTTCACGACCCTGATGCTGTTCCAGATCTTCAATGTGTTCAATGCTCGCTCCGACGAGGGCAGTGCATTTCGGGGCCTGTTTGCAAACCGCTGGCTCTGGCTTGCGGTCGCCCTCTCGCTGCTGATGCAGGTTGTGGTAATCTACACTCCGTTTCTGCAGCAGGCCTTCTCGACCGTGAGCCTCAGTTTTGGCGATTGGCTGCTCTGCATTGCAGTGGCCAGCTCGGTGCTGTGGCTGCGCGAAGCCAGCAAGCTGATCATGCGCGGTTAGCGGCCTTGCCGTGAGGTCGCCTGTCTCGGGGAGCAGGGCATTCCATTCGGGAGCAGTGAGAGCCGAGAGGGCTCGCCTGCCACTTCCCGGCCGTAAGTCCCGGCGTCCTCGCTCGAGGCAGGAAGGCCTTGCCGGAGGTGGGGAGGGGATTACAGATCCCTTTGCGGAAATCAGGGCGAGCTTCTCGCTTGGAATGCCGTTACACCGGGATTCAGACGGTGCAGGGCGTTCACTTGGCTCGATCCCTTGTCGCTCACGAGACGTTCCTTTCGTCGCTGAGGACGAGGATCATAATCCAGACCAATGGCCCGCCTGGGCTTCCCAAGCTGAATGTCGCGGGTTCGATTCCCATCGCCCGCTCCGGATTCTCGGCCCGGATATGGTCCATCAAGGCCGCTTCCATGGAGAAGGCCGCGTTCCTGACGCATTCGTCAACGGATGGGCCGGCCGGGGTGTTGACAAACGATCCGGGAATCGACATATCCGCAGCCCCGCCGGAACATGGTTCGGGCGAGCTTCAACTCTCAAAGACGCCGGCACCGCCGAGATCCTCGGATCTCGCTGTTCGTCCGGGTCCCGATCGCGGTCTCTTTTGATCCCGATCAACGACACGAGCCATGGATGCCGGTATTCGGCTGATCTACAAGGCTCCTCTGGCGACATGGAGAAGCATTTGGGCTGAATTCGTTCGGCCTGAATGAAGTCAACGTAAAAGCGAGTACGCTTTTGCGAACGATGAAGCTTGTTCGAATACTGTGAACGACGGCGGGGATGCCAGTTTCGAGAAAATTTCTTCGAAAATGGTGTTGACCTAAAGAAGGGGTTCGGGTAGAACAACTTCATCGGCGGCGGGGTTCCTTCGGGTCCCGATCGCCTTGAGGCCTCGGGGTTCGATCCTTGGTTGGGATGGAACGGTCCGAGGTTGTTTGTCCGTCTGCCTGTGCGGGACGGGTTGCTCTTTGACAT
>JAEWKH010000093.1 GCA_023386155.1 Pseudomonadota bacterium | reverse complement strand
GACCCAACCTCAACCTGCTCGGCAGCAGAGAGCCCCAAGTCTATGGCAGCACGACGCTGCAGGACATCGAGAAGCTCGTGCGCGAGAAGGCCGAGGCCCTGGGGGCAGCGATCACCTTCCGCCAGTCGAACCATGAAGGACATCTGGTCGACTGGATCCAGGAAGCGGGAGCCCAGGGAGCCGGCGTCGTCATCAATGCCGGCGCCTATACCCACACCTCGATCGCGCTCCGCGATGCCATCTCCGGCAGCGGCGCTCCGACGGTCGAGATCCATCTTTCGAATGTTCATGCTCGCGAGGGCTTTCGCCACCGCTCGCTCATAGCGCCCGTCTCCGTCGGCGTGATCTGTGGTTTCGGGTCGATGAGCTACCTGCTCGGCCTGGAAGCGGTTCACCGGGTGATGGTCGAGCGGGCCCGTCAGGCGAAGCCTTCCCAGCACTAATTCCTCAGGAAGCAGAGGTAAGCCCCATGGCCAAGGAAAACCCTTTCGATCCCGATCTCGTCCGTGAGCTGGCGAATCTGATCGCCGATACGGATCTCAGCGAGATCGAAGTGGAGAAGGGCGACCTTCGCATCCGCGTGGCCCGCATGGTCACCGCCGCCGTCACCGTTCCCATGGCGGCCCCGGCCGCCTTCCCTGCCCCGGTCGTTGCCCCGCCTCCGGCCGCCGCGGACATTCCTGCCGCCGCGAAACCCGGCGCCCCCCATCCCGGCGCCGTGCTCTCGCCCATGGTCGGCACCGCCTACCGCAAGCCGTCTCCGGACGCGAAGCCCTTCGTCGAGGTCGGGTCCAAGGTCCAGGCCGGCGACAAGGTCCTCCTCGTCGAGGCCATGAAGACCTTCAACGAGATCGTGGCGCCCCGCGCCGGCACCGTAACCGCCATCTTTGTCGAAGACGGAACACCTGTTGAATACGGCGAACCCCTCCTCGTCATCGAGTAAGGCGCGACATGTTCGATAAGATCCTCATTGCCAATCGCGGCGAGATCGCCCTGCGCATCCTGCGCGCGGCGAAGGAGCTCGGCATCGCCACCGTGGCGGTGCATTCCACCGCCGACGCGGACGCCATGCATGTGCGGCTCGCCGACGAAAGCGTCTGCATCGGCCCTCCGGCCGCCCGCGACAGCTACCTCAACATCCCGGCCCTGATCGCCGCCTGCGAGATCACCGGCGCGGATGCCATCCATCCGGGCTACGGCTTCCTGTCCGAGAACGCGCGCTTCGCGGAGGTGCTGGAGCATCACCGCATCGCCTTCATCGGCCCGAAGGCGGAGCATATCCGAATCATGGGCGACAAGATCGAGGCCAAGCGCACCGCCAAGCGCCTCGGCATCCCCTGCGTTCCAGGCTCCGAAGGCGGCATCAACGACGAGACCGAGGCCAAGAAGGTCGCCAGGGACATCGGCTACCCGGTCATCATCAAGGCCGCGGCCGGCGGCGGCGGGCGCGGCATGAAGGTGGCGCGCAACGAGGATGACCTCGTCCACGCCTTCCAGACCGCGCGCACGGAGGCCAAGGCCGCCTTCGGCGACGACGCGGTCTATATCGAGAAATATCTCGAGAAGCCGCGCCATATCGAGATCCAGGTTCTCGGCGACGGCAAGGGCAACGCCATCCATCTCGGCGAACGCGACTGCTCGCTCCAGCGCCGCCACCAGAAGGTCTGGGAGGAAGGCCCCTCGCCGGCCCTCAACCTCGAGATGCGCGAGCGCATCGGCGGCGTCGTGGCGAAGGCCATGCAGGACCTGCAATATGCCGGCGCCGGCACCATCGAGTTCCTCTACGAGGACGGCGAGTTCTACTTCATCGAGATGAACACCCGCATCCAGGTCGAGCACCCGGTCACGGAGATGATCACCGGCATCGACCTGGTCAACGAGCAGATTCGCGTCGCAGCCGGCGCGCCGCTATCGGTCACGCAGGACGACATCAAGATCGAAGGCCATGCCATCGAGTGCCGCGTGAACGCCGAGCATCCCTCGACCTTCCGCCCCTCGCCGGGCACGATCACCTATTTCCACCCGCCGGGCGGCCTCGGCGTGCGCGTCGATTCGGCCGCCTACCAGGGCTACCGCATCCCGCCGCACTACGATTCCCTCGTGGGCAAGCTCATCGTCCATGGCCGCACCCGCAACGAGTGCCTCATGCGCCTGCGCCGGGCCCTCGACGAGTTCGTGGTCGACGGTATCGACACCACCCTACCGCTCTTCCGCACCCTCGTGCGCAACCCGGACATTCAGAACGGCCAGTACGACATTCACTGGCTCGAGAATTTCCTGAAGACGGGCGGCCTGGGAGACGAGCAGGCGTAACATACTGGCGGGGCGGCGCCCGCTCTCCATACGGGCGCCGTCCCTGCCGGTACGGTTACGGTCTCATTTCCGGCGGCATGGTTGCACGCCGAGCCTCTCCGGGAGAGCGATCTGTTCACGCCGAACGAAACGGATCCCGATGGAATCGCCGCCGCGGCAGGGACCTGACTTGACGCTAGGGCGTTGTCGCCTCGGAGAGCGGCCGCCGTTGGACGGCCATCCCGTTCCTTGGTACAAAATCAAGCATGAGCCATGCGTCTGACCACGCGATCGAGATAACCCCCGATATCCTGCTGAAGGCCTATGCGGCCGGCATCTTTCCCATGGCGGAGGATGCGGACGATCCTTCGCTCTTCTGGGTCGAGCCGCGCGAGCGGGGCATCATCCCCCTCGACACGTTTCACATCTCCAGGCGCCTCGCCCGCACGGTCCGCTCGGACCAGTTCGAGATCTGGGTCGACCGGGATTTCGATGGGGTCGTCGCGGGCTGCGCGGCGCCCGGCGCGGACCGCGAGAAGACCTGGATCAGCCATCGGATCCGCGAGCTCTACGGAGAGCTCTTCGATGCCGGCTATTGCCATACCGTGGAGGCCTACCGGGACGGCCGGCTCGTCGGCGGGCTTTACGGGGTGCGCCTCAACGGGGCCTTCTTCGGCGAGAGCATGTTCCATACAGAACGGGATGCCTCGAAGGTGGCCCTCGTGCATCTGGTGGCCCGGCTGCGCCGGGGCGGATTCTCGCTCCTGGACACTCAGTTCGTGACATCGCATCTGGCGCAGTTCGGCGCCGTCGAGGTTCCCAGGCGCGCCTACAAGCAGATGCTGCGCAACGCCATGGAGCATGGCGCCGACTGGGATTCCTGGCCCCGGGACAGGATCGTCAGCGGCGAGGAAGCCCTCGCGGCCATTGAGACCGCAGAGAACTAGCGATCGGTGTTGATGATCGGCGCCGCGGGCGCCTGCCGCCGGGCCGGCTGCCGCTGCTGCGGTGCCGGCTGCCGC
>JAEWKH010000057.1 GCA_023386155.1 Pseudomonadota bacterium | reverse complement strand
GGCGCACGCACCAAGGAGGTGCTCTGGACCACCATCGGTGAACTGCTTGATGAGTTCTCCCCCGAGGAGTGTCGGAACTACCTCAGGAACAGCGGGTATGAGCCCGTCTAAATCAAATCTGCTCTAGAAGTTCGCGATCTCGGAAGATGATCCATCCAACCACCTGATCGAGCGTCCAGAACACGTCGTCGAACCCACTCACAATTTGCCTCTCGAAGACACTTGCGTCCTGTCCTGCTGTTCTGCCGGAGCACAATGCTGCGCCCACTGCTCCATGAGGGCACGACGCTTCTCGAACAGATCGGATCGGCGATATGCAGCCTCGACCTTGTTCTCGATGGTATGGGCGAGCGCCGCTTCCGCGACCTCGCGCGGCGTACTGGTTTGCTCTGCGGCCCAGTCACGGAAAGCGGAACGAAAACCGTGCACAGTGACGTCTATCTTCATACGCCGGAGCACCATCTCGAGCGCCATGGTCGAGAGCGGCCGGTCGCCCTTCCGCCCCGGGAACACAAGACCACTCGTCCGGACATGCCCTATAGTGGCGAGGATCTCTCGGGCACGCCCAGAGATTGGGACACGGTGCTCACGTCCGGCCTTCATGCGCTCCCGCGGCACGGTCCAGACCCCACGCTCTAGGTCGAACTCGCTCCACCGAGCTCCCATGGCCTCGCCGCTGCGGGCAGCAGTAAGGATCGTGAACTCAAGACAGAGCGCACTAACTGACCCGGTCTGACGCAGGCGCGCCACAAGGGCCGGGACCTCCTCGTAAGGCAGCGCTTTGTGATGGCCGCGCGTGAGCTTCAGGCGTTTTGGCAGGAGGTGGTCGAGATGACCGCGCCACCGTGCTGGATTCTCACCCGTCCGGTGTCCCTTGGCCTTTGCCGCATCAAGCACCTTCTCGATCCTGCCTCGCAAGCGTGAGGCGGTTTCAGGAACTTTACCCCATATCGGCTTCAGGATATCCAGAACGTGCTCCGTTGTGATTGCATCGACGGGTACGGACCGGATCGGCTCGCAGTAAGTGGTAAGGGTCATGCGCCACTGGTCCCGGTGCTTGGGATTTCGCCAGCCTGACTCAAGCGAGGCAATTACTTCATCTGCCATCTCGCCGAATGTAGGGAGCCTCCTCTCCATGGACTGAGTAACGAGTGGGTTGCGCCCCTCGGCCAAGTAAGCACGTGCTTGGGCAGCAAGCTCCCGGGCTCGCGCCAGGCTCACGGTGCTGGCGCTGCCAAGCCCCATCTCACGCAGCTTTCCAGCGCCCGTTTGGCCTTCCTCCTTCCACCGGAAGAGAAATACCCAGCGGCGGCGAGAGCCATCGGGTGAGATCGAAAGGTAGAGCCCACCACCATCGGCATGCCGGCCTGACTCCTTGAGAGTGGCAACCGCACGGGCGGAGAGTCTGTTTGTAGTCCTTGCCATGATCGAGACTGGCCCCAACTCTGGCCCCAACAATAATGCTGGATTGTGGCGAACAAACGCGGACGATAATAGACTACGGCCCCTGAAAACCTATCTATATCAACATGTTTTTGAATGTGCGCAGACGTACATGAACTAGAGTACGACGGACATCATCTCCGCCATTTTGATCGCTAAGTACTTGTGAATAGGCTCGAAACTGGGACAGACGGAAAAGCGTCCCACACGTAGTCCCACATCTTTTGTAGGCTAGTTCCTTGAAGATGACGCCAGCTGACGGTGGCATGACTTATCAACGACGTTGATTGAGCATTAATCCGACTTGGTTTGCCGTCTACACCCGCCGCTTCAACCCGCAACGGGTAGCCGACCTGGAGGAGACCCCACCGCACGAGCTGCTACGCCAGAACGGCGGAAGCGGTTGAAGAGCAAGGCTCTCGCTGGTTGAGATAACTATCTCGGCGGCCTTGACCCGTGGATCACGGTCGCCACACGGGAGTGGCTGGACTTGGTTGACCTTTATCGTAGGGCTACTACCCGTCTCATTGAACAGGACTTGCCGATCCGGGCCACCTCGGTGCGCGAGGCGCCCTCGTAGATCGCCGCCAGCGCAAGCAACCGGCGGGCCTGCGGACCATCCTTCGTCTTCCTGGCCAACGCACGAAGCTGAGATGCATCAAAGTTCAGAGCGGAGTGGGATCGGCATGGCGAACCTCCCGGGTTCACCAAACTGAATCACACCCACTCCACTCCGGGAAATCACAAACGAGTCAGTTCTTCAGGGACTTGGTATTACTCGTACCAACCATCTCATGCGGGACAATCCGATGGAACTCAGCATCAATGGGAAAATCAAGAAGGTATCTCGAAAAGACGAATCCCATTACTAGTCAGTATACCGCAGCAATCATCTACTTCTAGGTCACATATCAATCCACCTGCACTTGCATCCTCATCTCTCGTTCTTGTTGGATGCTCACTTTGGGAAGGCACAATATTATCCATATCGATTGGATTTACACGGTCATCAATCCAAACAAGACCGCCTTTTGCAATCAAGTCGAGATGGATGTCGCAGTTGTAGCCAACTACCGAAGGAGATTGATTGCTTGAGCCGAAACCCAAGTGTATCCCTGGTCGCCGCTCGTTGATGTGCGAATTTAATTCTATCGGTTCTGTTACAAGCTTATTTGTCCCGAAGCCTAGCTCTCCAACAATATGTGCGCAATAGGTCGAAAAACACTCGTCCAAGAAACGCATAATAGATAAGTCGTCGCACTCGTAATGGACAGCCTTATTATCTTGGATTTCTACTCGGACTGGGCAAGATTCTAACCGGGCATCTCTTTGAGTCATCATATTTACGTTGAAGGCGAAATCAGCAATAAACGTACCTTCAATAGCAGCAGGGAACGTTGCAACTTCACCGGCCGGCAGAATAACGAAATTACCAGGTCGCCAAACACCACGATTACTTACCCATCGGTGTTTATTAGAATCCAGCCTAATGTGTATATCAGATCCGCTCTGAGTCTTTATTCTTAGTCGTTTTGCATCTAAGCACTCCTCCAATATCCGAGTGTTAAATGCCGTCAGCTCAGATGGGCTCACATGTAACGTTTTTGAGAATAGTTCGTCACAGGCGCTAATAACTCTGAACACCATAGTCTTATCTGTATCAAAATTCACAATTGCTGAACGAATTATATTGTCATGAGACATCGTGCTTAGCTCAAGAGTAACTAGAACTAAGCGACCTTTGAAAGATCCCTTTCGCGGCAAGGCTGCGTCTAGGCGGCTACTAAATTCGGGATCTTGGAGTGGTATCATCCAGACTCGTTCAAAGGCAATCTGTCTCGCATTTAGGGAGACAGCTAGCCATGCAGCCGGCTTGTAGGTATCACTATTATAAACTATGACAACGAAGTCATCTTTTTGGACGTGAACGTATTCATCCAAAAAGAAGTTTACTCCCTTCCACACTGCCGGGTCCATCATAATTCAAACCATCTTTGATTGCAGAAAGTGGCTAGAGCGAACCCTGGCGAATTGAATTTACTGCAGCCTTGTTGCCCGCTCTAGGTCGTAGGAAGTAGAGACTACCGAATGATTAGTCAGTCGTTGGTTCCGGCGACTGTGTATCATAAATTCGATATCGCGCGCCAGTCAGCTTAAGAGTTACGCCCTTCTTCTCGGCATCTTCTTCATTAGACTTCACACTATCAGCGGCAGAGTTCACTTCTTCAGCAATGCGCCGCTGAAGATCGTCGTCTAAAACAACTTGCGCTGATAATATCGACTCGGTGGCTTGTGCGTCTCTAGGCGTATTCGACATAGGACGTTCCCTTCATCTTGGGTTTAATCGTAGATGTTCGCCTAATCTGCTAATGCTTACTCGGACCCGCATTAGGCGATGCTGCGCGATCACGTTCCACTTGCGCTAAATCAAGTTCGACCTGCGCTAGATCTGCTTCAACGGCTGCTATGTCGGCTGCTACCTTATCAAGGTCATTCGCTACCTGCGACACATTAGATCGTACGCCCGTAGCATCCAGGTTGGAGGTCATCTCTCCAACGTCGTTTTGTACTTGACGTCTATCTTGTTCAACTTGTGCCATATCGCGCTCAACTTGCGCCATATCAGCTTCAACCTGCTTAAGTATTGATGCAGGCGTATCCGAGCTCAGGATGTAACGTTTGCTATCGCTCACGCCGACCTCCTACCATTTCGGACCCTAGGTTCAAGCCCCAGGATAGTCGTAATCTTGTAAGTACATCGGGATCGTGTCAACTGTAGCGCGCCAAGAACGTAGCGTCTACGCTCACATCAGTGCGCACTACCACATAGAGGGCGTCAACGTGAGACAGGAACAAAAGCCAGATTCGATAAGTGAGTCCGCTTGGCATACCCGACACCAGTTACATGAAGATTTTGCCTCTCGAGAGCCTTTAGCCGGTTTTGTTGTAATACCGAATTTTCTCACGGATGAACTCTTTAGAGAGGTGCAGGAATTCGCGCGAAATGTATCAATGCGCCGTTACTGTGTTTACTCGCGTACGGGTAGCGTGACGGATTTGGAGAAGGGTTTCTGCGAGCCACATCCGGATTTTTACTACCTCACCACTCACAGCAGGATGTTTGAGTGGCATGGATTGCCATCGCATATTGAGCGCCTCGTTAGTTCACCTGATATGATTGAATATCTCTCTAACCTATCCGGTATTTCCCTTACAGGTCATCAAATACCTGGGACGCTTACGGGCTGGAATGCAGGAGACTTTCTGGGAGAGCATTGTGATGAAGGGGATTCAAATAGGCCTAATAAATTGGTCATATCTTTATCACTGACGAGCGATTGGAATTCCGAATACGGTGGAACGACTCACTATAAGTGGACGGGAGGAAAGCAAGAAGTCGTAATTATGCCGACGGGAAATGTAGCGACCGTATTTGCCCCAGGCGAGCATTCAGTACATTGGGTGAGTCCTATAGCGGCCAATGCTCCTACGGGGAGGAGATACACGTGGACGCTCGACTACTTCTAAATCCGTGGAGCTCGCAATAATGGATTCACGAGGTATTAGTCATGACCGTCAGCACGATGTTCTGGAGGAGCAAAAAACTAAGTGAGTTGACTGAGTCAGAGTGGGAAGCTTTATGCGATGGTTGCGGCAAATGCTGCCTAAAGAAGACGAAATCAACTCAGACGCAGAAGCTTGCTTGGACTGACGTAGCTTGTCGTCTTTTCGACTCAGCGACATGTCGTTGTTCGCAATACAGAGAACGACATGAGCTTGTTCCAGAGTGTGGCAAACTGACTGTTGACGCCGTTACAAGTAATGCAGCACAACTTCCACCGACTTGCGCATACCGGCTTGTTGCTCTTGGAGTAGATCTTCCAAGTTGGCATTACCTCATTTGTGGCGACAAGGACGCTGTTCACCGAGCCGGGGTGTCTGCTCGCTTGCGAACTGTAAGCGAAAATGATTGGCCTGATTACACTTTAGAGCAGCGGTGTGTGGAATGGCCTATAAGAGTTGGCAACGACACTACGAGTTAAAGCAGATTCGATCGAGACGGGCATTGTGCCCAAAATGTCCCGATATTTCAGGGCCCTCATTGGCAATGACAGTTCCAAGGCCTTTCTCATGCAGGCCCTCTTCGACGAGGCAGGACATCACGGTCATGGGAACTCTCGACATAGATGACACGATCCGGATGTAAACCCGCGTGCAGGAGACCAGGAGCAAAGAGGTCGCGTCGGGTCAGGCACCAGAGAACCGGCCCCTTCAGCCGAGCCGCGATGCCGGCGGTGAACAGGGCGGCGCCGTCGAACTCGGAAGCCAGTCCTACCTCGATGATCTTGTGCAGGGTGCCTCGTGCCAGGCCATTGTCAGGCAAGCGCTCGTCGATGGCTAGGATGGCGAAGGGCAGAGGCTTGCGGCGCTGCGATCCGCGCTCCAAGCGGGCGATCTGCCGCGAGCGATGCTCTCCCCCTTGCTTCTCCAAGGCCGACGGTGTTAACGCGCGGTGCTCACCTTAGGGGATGTTGGAGCGCGCCTTTCGCCTTCGATCAGACTGTCTCCGACGTCAGGATCACCGCCGTGGGTTTCAGGTTGTTGGCGATGGCCGTCAATCTGACTTGCAGGGTGGCTTTCGCCAGTCCTGTCCAGCGCATGCGTCGTAGTCCGTAGCTGCGCTTCCAGGTGCCGAAGATCTTCTCGATCCGGCAGCGCATGTGCTGGACACGATGGTTCCAGGCCCGAAGCTTGCGTAAGGCATTGCCGCCAGATCGGCCCCACACGCCTGTTCGGACAACACGCGGGGACCCGCCTTTGCTTTGCACGGCGGAGGCAAAGGCTGTTCCGCGGTAGGCGCTGTCGGCATAAACGTCGCCAGGATCATCCGGCAGGACCTCGCCGCCAGCACGCCCGTCGTTGAACGTTGCCGGGTGTGACGGTCACTTCCTCCACGAGCGCCGTATCGGCATCCGCCGCCACATGGGCTTTGAAGCCATGGTAAGCAAACGTGATGCGTGTCGTCATAGGTTAGTTGCCCCTTCCCTCTTTATGGTTTCAGAATCTGTCTTTGTCTGCCCCGTCAGCAGCCTCGGCTCTCCCGACTTGCTCGAGGGCGACGGTACTGCTCTGGCCGGGTCGACAGGTTAGGGCCGATACACCTCGACGGCACCCCGGCCGGCGGCGCCCTGGCTCTCCTCGACCCCATTGGTAGGACGGCCAAAGCGCGGGCCAGGTAGGGCAACGGTCATCGACCACTGCCACTGTCCGGACTGGAGCCCGCCCTTGATCGGGTGGTTGTTGCCGATCGTCTCGTCTCCCGTCTCTATGTGAAAGCGCGGGAACCGCACCTCGGGATCAAAGACCATGAAGAACGTCTCGTCATATCCGCCATTCGGATAAACGTCAGCGGTTCTCTTCCAGTAGATCGACATTCACGGATCTCGCCTCGGGTCTGCCCATTCCTCAACCGCATCAGCTTTGCCAAGTGCGCGGCAGCGGCCGCCAGCCGATGATGTGCCGATCGAAGTAGAGGTGGGTGCCGTAGCGCGCTCCGAAGACGCGCCAGTAGCTCTTCCTGGTGATGTCATCGGTTTCCCAGACGCCGACCGTCACCGGATAGGCAGGCGGCGCCTCCCTGTCCTCGATCCAGAGGATCACAGGGGTTCGTCACGCGGTGCCAGCCTGACTGGATGCCAGCGTTCCATGATGGCTCTTTCCCGGTTCACGATGCCAACTCTGCTTGCTGGTTCTTTCCAGAGGCTTCTGATCCAGTTGAGGGTATGGGGTGTCGGTTAAAATATTCAGCCGTGGGGACGGCGACCGAACGGGGCGTGAAATTTGGGGCACACAGCCGAATAGAAATTCTTCCGCACAGCGATTGGCGAACTGTATCGAACCCCACACGTTTTCTCGACGTAATGGAGATCCAGCGTATGCGTTTTCCGGATCACATCGAACAGCTTTATCAGGAGTTTCTGGCCCGGCGAGGTCCTGCCAAATGTAGCGTCTGTCAGTGTGACATCCTG
Source organism: Pseudomonadota bacterium (assembly GCA_023386155.1). Taxonomy (GTDB): domain Bacteria; phylum Pseudomonadota; class Alphaproteobacteria; order Rhizobiales; family Beijerinckiaceae; genus Microvirga. Next base: position 47,564 of record JAEWKH010000057.1, on the reverse strand, counting down.
CCGGAAAAGCGTCGAGGCCGCCCGCGAAGGACCTGCACCACATGTGAAGTCTATCAGACCGCGCTCGCGATGGTTCCTCCCGAACCGAGACCCTGCGAGTGGTGTGGAGTTGACTTCCGGCCGCAACGGGATGCCGCAAGGTACTGCTCTGACGGGTGCCGGCGAAGTGCCTATACTGAACGGCGGCGCTCCCGCGCTTCCAAGGAATGTCAGCAATGCGGCATGCCCCTTATGGGCAGAGCGCGCAAGTACTGCACCAGTGAATGCTGTCGAGGGTACTGGAATGCGCGAAAACGCAAAGGTCAGCTTCTAGCCCTCCTCATCTGCCCTGAGTGCCGCACTCTGTTCAAGCCTTGGCGCGCTGGGGTGATGTATTGCTCCTCGGTTTGCACCAAGCGCCGTGCAGATCGCCACCACAGCGCACGGCGCCGCGCGGGACGAGAGCGCTCGTCAGCTCCAGCACCAGATTAGCGAACAGCGTTTCAGCAAAGTCGTAGAGGACCACATCTGATGAGGATCTGACGTCACTTCGGACTTGTTCAGTCAGCAAGTTCAGCGGCGATCTGATTCACGTAGTCACGCCAATGACCATCGGGGCACTTGCTCAGCCAGTTCGACACACTCGTGGTGAGAACCTCACCAGATGGGAGAGACACGGAACGCACAGCTTCCACAATCTGCCGGTCTACACCAGCATCCTTCAGGATGCGCTCCGTGATGATCCCCAGCAGGTGAATTGTCAGTTGCTCATGTGCTGCATTGGAGAGTACCTCATCCGGTGGAACGACTTTCACGCTGTCGTGCTCAGCCATCTTGGCATCGAGCCAAGCCAGGAACTGCGGTGCCATCGCACCCGCCTGTTGCAGCGGCTCTTCTGGGGCTAACTTTCGGCTCGGAGGTAGTCAGGTATCCCAACGGAGCCGTTTGGCCGTCTGGCTCGTCGACGGTACAAGCGAATCTGCTATTGCCGGGGAGCTGATCGGGCCGCCACGGCACAAATCGCGGCATGCTTCCGGTTTCGCTCACCCGCAATCCGGCGGCGACTCCGACCGTCGTTCGCATCGCGACGAACGCCGATCCCTCATGGATCATCTCCAGCCTTGTTGTGGCCGGTACCCCTTCAGCCTGGAGCACGCGGGCGGCTGACAGGAGCGGCGTCTCACTGACACAAAGCATGCGCTCGCCGAGATAGGCCGCAAAGCACCCCCTGCCGACGGAGTGGATTGTGATCCTGATGGTTACCAGAGTCGAGGTAGTGAGCCCAATGATCTGCCACCCAATTGTAACTGGGGCTAGGTTGAGACTCTTCGCTTCTGTTGGATCCGCAACTGTCGTGGAGCTTTCATTAGGTTCGAGCCGGTTGTTGGATGACGTACAGTCAGAAACCGTGGTATGAACGATCCTGGTCATCCGGGATTCCTTCCTCGGGATTGCGTTTGGCCACGGTCGGTGGGGCGGTTCCAGCGCCCTGCCGACCATCCATGTCTCCGTCGTCGAAACCGCAATGAATGTGAGCACAGTGCTCGGCCTCATCGCGCGGCAAGTGTTCATCGTACTCGAGACGAGCGGCTGTCTCGTTGAACTCGCCCCACTGGTCATACGCGCGTATGTGTGCGTCATGTGCATGCGTAGAGACTCTACCTTTCACCGGTAGAGAGTCTCTAGGTGTTTGAAGGTGTAGAAGATGACTTTTCTCCACACTGTGCGGGGTGTTTTTGCCCCACTGGGACCCAGTATGAGGCGTTTTTACACCAGCGGCTCTATGGGATGTTTTCTTCCGATTGTTAGCCTGTCTCGTATGATCCGTTCTCGCCACATTGCGCGGCCTGGTTGTATGGTGCGATTCCTCCTCGCTATCGACTGCGTCTTCCCGCGCGAGAATTTGTTCATCTAGTCGGATGTTCATGAGCAGCTGCGCCCGCTCATCGTGAAACCGGTACTCCGTGGCCTTGCCATAGCGTCCGGTGCGGACCTCCAGCCACCCAAGCGAGACTAATCTCCTCCTGGCCAACGTAAGGGCCTTGCGGTCGCGATGGATCAATTGCTGTAGTCGGTGATCCGAGATTACGGCCACTCTTGTGAACTGGTTCACATGCTGGATGATGGTGAAGGCGATGTGAAAGTCGACGGGGCGGACCTCCGGATCGCTAGCCATGGCGTTGAGGAGATCAAACTTCCAGCCCGTGAAAGTTTTCGAATGGAGAGAGGCACCTAAATCAGTGCCTCTCGTCTTGGCACCCTCAGGCATGACCGGGCCCCCGACGCACCGTTTGCTCGAAATGGAGCATTGCGCGCGGGAAGGCGATTGGGAGCGAATCGACAAGGCTCTGAGGAGTGCCGTGGGGGCCATCCGCATCGAAACACACGTACCAGCCTGGGCCCGCCGGCTCCCACATGTTATGCATCTTTACAGCTGCCCTAAACATCGCCATCCACGCAATCGGAAAGGGATTGCACCAATCGATGTGTTCGACGAGGTAGATAGCCACCCCTGAACCGCCTGTCGCAGGCATCTTGGGGATCGCCTCTGCGAAACGGATGCCATCCGGGATCGCTTTGCGGATAAGAGCGAACATTCGCCTCACCGTTGCAACACTCGCCTGCCCTCCCATCAATTCAGCACGGCAACCATTTTCCAGGATTTTCTGAGCGCAGGCGATGTCATTGCGACTGACAAGAGGACAAATACCCTTTAGCGCCTGAGAGAATGCCGCATAACCTTGCTCAGCATCCTCGAAATTTGTGGACAGGACGAGGTCAGCGATCTGTGTTGCGAGGTCAGTCACTGAAGCCTCCTCACGCTGTCGGAGATCTGCTGCGGCGACCGTCCGTGGTGTGGCGGACGCGGCTCTCGATCCAATAGGCAAGATCGGCATACCGGTAGCGCACGAGACCACCTGCCTTAACAAAAGAAGGGCCGCGGCCCTGCACGCGCATGTTCCGCAACGTCGCCGGGGCGAGGCCCAGCAATCGGCCAGCGTCAGCTTCGGTCAGAAGTTGTGGAAGATTGTGTTCCATCGAAGCACCTCATCAGTTGTGGGGTGCCCCTTAAGATCACTATATTTCGCGCCGTGTCGTCTAGGAGACACAAATCCTTTTTATTATGTTTCCTTCAAGACTGCCACGACCGCATCGCCGACGCTTTCTGGCGTCTTCTTGCACATAGAGGGCGGAAGGAGTGTCTGAGCGGTCCAAACAAATGTCACGAAGCGACCACATCCGCGGCCGGCCTTGATGGACCATCCCTGATCCTGGCGGTGTCTCATCCAGATCTGACGACATGCAAGAATGAACCTGTCATATCCGCTAGCACTTCGACCCTTACCTCGCGGCACCCTCTCAACGGAATCGAGAGCCGTTATGGCCCTGCGCTGCATTAGTTCGAGGTCAGCCTTCACTCGATCGATGATCTCGAGTGGCGTCATCAGCAGGAATGCATCCTCTTCGTCATCGCCATCGATCATGTTCATATCTGAAAGGAAGTCAGCAGCAATATTGCGCCGGCTAGGGTCAAAGGGCTCCAGTGATATGGCGCGGACGGCTTCTAGGGCCGCCAGAAATTTCCAAATGGCTTTCCGTAAGTCATCAATCGCTATGTAGCTTTGCCCCTCGGCTGGAGCATTCACCGCCCGGTCCGCCGCAATATGGCGGGCCTCCTTATGAAGCCACGTCAGTTCAAAATCCTCAAGCTCGAACTCTAGAATTTGCGAGATCTGCCGCTTCATCTGTGCAGCAATCTCGGGAGTAAGATCAGGCCCAATTATATCGATGAACATGGGCGTTGCATGATCAGCGCTCACGGATGAGAACTCCTCGCCCAAACACTGCGGCTCGTTCTGCAGCGGCCTTCCGCCTCGCATCGCTCGCATGGAGATAGCCTTGGGTAGTCCTAAGGTCAGTATGTCCTAGAAGAGCCTGCACAGCGGCTACGTCTGCTCCAGCGGCCAAGGCACCGGTTGCTGCGGAATGTCGAAGATCATAGGGACGGAAGCGCTCAATCTCGGCTCGCTCCTGCACCTTTCGGAGCATCTTGTGGACGGCTGCGATAGGTTGGCCATAGCGTCGGCCGGCAAAGACGAATTCACAACCCTGCACCTTGGGTGTCGCCTCAAGCACCTGCACGGCTGCATCAGTTAGGTGGATCTCCCGCTCGCCAATCTTGCCAACTACCATCAGCTTTCGCTTAGGCAAGTTCACGTTGGCCCATGTTAGGGTCCGGACCTCCCCAGGGCGCAAACCACAGATCAGTGACAGCCGGAACAGGTTGGCGAGCCATGGTGATACCTCGCCTGAGGCTTCCATCTGAGCAAGCGTTGTCCCGAACTTTGCAATGTCTTCAGTCTCCAAGGCCCTAGCTGTCCGCTCGGCCTTAGCCTTGACCTTGGTTCCATTGGCGGGATTACGGTATGTCTCTGGTAGATATTTTTTCTTATCACGCGCGTAATAGAACGTCTTCTTGATCAGGGCAATAATGTATGTCTTGTTCCGAGCCCCTAGTGCTGACGCAACCACCTTCTCTACGTCAGCCGGCGTCACGTCGCAGACGAGCTTTTTCCCTAAGCTTGGGAGGATCAGCCGTTTGGCTCGGTCCTCATAATCGCTGATCGTGGCAGGTGACCGCTGGAGCCGATCCAGAGCGATCATTTCCTCCCACACCTCTCGGACTGTCGGCATGCCGTGCCGTTCGTCCAACGTCAGATCGATGCCTTTCTTGGCCGCAACGATGATCTCGCCGGCCCGATCGCGAGCGGCGTCATACTTGAGCAGACTAGATGCGCCGAGAACTACCCTGCGGCGCCGACCGGAAACCTTGAAGTCGACAATGTAGGAGACAGCACCCTCGGTGATCCGGATCCCGAATCCGGGAAGGTTGTCGTCCCACAGGATTTGACGGGCCCCAGGCTGGATAGAGGCAACGGTACGTTGGTTGAGCTTCATGGCGACCCTTTGTGACACGAGGCGCACTCAGACACGACAATGGAGTGCCGTGTCACCACAATGTCACCGAGTGGACGTGACATCAAGGGATATACGGGTATGCGCAGAGATGAACAGTATCAATAAAATCAGTGCCTTACGACATGGAGTGACTAAGCGTTATTTACATAAACAGCCAATTTGCGGACTCTGACTCCGTTAGTCTTGGTTCGAATCCAGGTCCCCCAGCCATCGAATTTAGCCCGCTAGGTCAATGACTTAGCGGGTTTTTTGATGCCTGAATGCACGCGGCATCCTGTTTCAGATCCGTTTCCACTTGCGTGCGATCAGCGCTCTTCCTTTTGTGCCGCATATTGGACGGCGAACCGGATCCACTTCGCCGAAAAAGGCTCTGGCGCATCGTGCGAACAAGCGGGTCCGATGCTTTAGAACCTGCGACCTCGTCTGGAGCGACGCTTGTCAAGAGCGGGCTCCCATCCGGGTTCGTCCGATGCGCTAGGCTTCCTCATCCAGCGCGCCGCCTTCGGACGGGCTGTCCGGGTCGAGATCGGATCTGAGGCTGGCTTCATCCTCCTCCGCGGCCGCATCGGCGGCGATGCGCTCGTAGCGGTCCAGCGCCCCCTGGAGGATATAGGCTGCGGCCATCTTGTCGACCGCGTCGGCCCGCTTGGCCCGGGAGGCATCGGCATCGAGGAGGGTGCGGGTCACCACCATGGTGGACATGCGCTCGTCCCAGAACAGGATGGAAAGCGGCAGGAGGGGCTTCAGGTTGCGCACGAAGGCGCGCGTGGCCTGGGAGCGAGGGCCCTCGGTGCCGTCCATGTTGAGGGGGAGGCCGAAGACGAGGCCGCCGACCTCGTAGCGCGCGGCGAGATCCTTGATCCGGCTCACGTCGGGGGTGAACTTCACCCGCTTGATCGTCTCGAGCGGCGTCGCGATCCGCCGTTCCACGTCCGACAGGGCGAGGCCGATGGTCTTGGTGCCCAGATCGACGCCCATGAGTCGGGCGCGCGGCGCCAGCCCGTCGATGAAGGCGACCAGTTCGTCGTCGCGTGAGATCATGGGGCGGCCTCCTCGTGCACCTGCCGGATTCCAGCCAGTATAGGGGAAGTCGCCCGGCGTCGAGACGAAGTCTCTCCGTCATCGCCGGCACGAGGCCGGCCACGACGGGAGGGCGAGCCTCACGCCGCTCCGGTCAGATCGGGCGATGCCGGGGCAGGGCTCCTGGTGCCGGCACGGGACGGGAGGGCCTCGCCCGAGCGCGTGAAGAGGTGGCAGGACTCGCGGGCGAGTGCGAGGCCGACGGTCGAGCCCACCTCGTGCCGCGCATCGCCGGGCTCGCGCAATGTCAGGCGGCGGCCCTGGCCTGCATCGACGTAGAGCAGATGGTTCTCGCCCAGTTCCTCCACCAGCTCGACCCGTCCCGTGATGGCGCCCTGAGGGCTGACATGCACGTGATCCGGCCTGACGCCGAGGGTGACGGTCTCTCCCGGCTGAACAGCCTCCGGGGCAGCCGGAACGGCGAGCGTCCCGCCGCTGGGCAGGCTGACCAGAACCTCGCCCGGCCCGACGCCGGCGACCTGGCATTCGATGAAGTTCATCTGCGGCGAGCCGATGAAGCCGGCGACGAAGAGGTTAGCGGGGCGGTGATAGAGCTCGAGGGGCGTTCCCACCTGCTCGATCCGTCCCGCGTTGAGCACCACGATCCGGTCGGCGAGGGTCATCGCCTCCACCTGATCGTGCGTCACGTAGATCATGGTCGTGCGGGTGTCGTTGTGGAGCTTGGCGATCTCGATGCGGGTCTGCACGCGCAAGGCGGCATCGAGATTGGAGAGCGGCTCGTCGAAGAGGAACACCTTCGGGTCCCGCACGATGGCGCGGCCGATGGCGACGCGCTGGCGCTGGCCGCCGGAGAGCTGGCGCGGCTTGCGGTCGAGGAGGGTGTCGATCTGCAGCATGCGCGCGGCCTCGCGCACCTTGGCGTCGATCTGAGCCTTCGAGGACCTCGCCAGTTCCAGGCCGAAGGCCATGTTGTCGTAGACGTTCATGTGCGGATAGAGCGCGTAGGACTGGAACACCATGGCGATCCCGCGCTTGGCGGGAACGAGGTCGTTCACGCGCTCGCCGCCGATGAAGAGATCGCCCGCCGTGATGTCCTCGAGGCCTGCGATGAGGCGCAGCAGCGTGGATTTCCCGCAGCCCGACGGCCCGACGAAGACCACGAACTCGCCGTCGCGGATCTCGAGGTCGACGCCGTGGATGATCTTCACCCGGCCGAAGGATTTCTGCACGTTCTTGAGGACGACGTCTGCCATTGCACGGAATTCCTTGAACTAGCCCTTCACGGCGCCGGCCGTGAGGCCCGCCACGATCCTGCGCTGGAACACGAGCACCAGGACGATGATCGGGATCGTCACGATGACGGAGCCGGCCATGATCGTGCCCCAGGGCAGCTCATAGGCCGTCGAGCCGCTCATGAGGGCGATGGCGGGCGGCACGGTCCGCTGCTCGTTGGTGAGCGTGAAGGTGAGGGCGAAGAGAAACTCGTTCCAGGAGACGATGAAGGCGAGAAGCCCCGTCGTCACGGCCGCCGGCGCCATGAGCGGCAGGAACACGCGCCGCACCACGATCCATGGGGTCGCGCCGTCGACGAAGGCCGCCTCCTCGATCTCCTTCGGCAGCTCGCGCATGAAGGTGGTGAGCACCCAGACCGTGAAGGGCAGGGTGAGCATGAGGTTGGCGAGGATCAATCCGGGCAGCGTGTTGTAGAGGCCGAAAGCTCGGATCAGCTCGAACATGCCGGCGAGGACCGCGACCTGGGGAAACATGGAGACGGCCAGGATCGTCATGAGCAGGAGCGAGCGCCCGCGAAGCGCGATGCGCCCGAAGGCATAGGCCGCCGTGATCCCCAAGCCCAGCGACAGGGCCACCACGGCGCCCGACACGACGACGGAGTTCAGGATGTTCCGGCCGAAGGGCTGGCGCTCGAACACGGCGAAGTAGTTCGACAGGTCGAAGCGCTCCGGCCAATAGGCCACCGAGAACAGGTCGCTGCCGGAGCGGAGGGACGAGACGATCGCGTAATAGAACGGAAAGAGTGCAAAGAACGCGATGACGATCACGAGCAGCCAGAAGCCGGTCCGGGCGAGGAGCTTCATCGGGGATCCTCCCCGAGCCGCACGCGCCCCGCGGCGAGCGTGATCACCACGATGAGGGCGATGATGAGGAAGATCAGCGTCGAGGCGGCGGAACCGAGGCCCACCTCCTGGAAATCGACGAGCTGCTGGCGCGCATAGACGGACATGGAGGCCGTGTCCTTCGCGTTCGACGTCAGGACATAGATGAGATCGAAGACGCGCAGCGCATCGAGGGAACGGAAGATCACCGCGACAAGCAGAGCCGGCTTGATGAGCGGCAGGGTCACGCGGAAGAAGACCCGGACGGGAGAGACGCCGTCCACCTTCGCGGCCTCGTAGATGTCCTGCGGCAGCATCTGAAGGGCGGCCAGGATGAGCAGCGCCATGAAGGACGTGTGCTTCCAGACATCCACCATGACGGCGGCCCACAGGGCCGTATCCGCGCTCGCCGTCCAGGGAATGGGCGCGGCGATCAGGCCGATGCGCACGAGGAGATCGTTGATGACGCCGAACTGGTCGTGCAGCATCCAGTTCCACATCTTGGCGGACACGATGGTCGGGATCGCCCACGGAATGAGGATGACGGCCCGCATGATGCCGCGGCCCGGGAAGGCCGCGTTGAGGATCAGCGCCACGACGATGCCGAGCACCGTTTCGAGCGAGACCGACACGAGGGTGAACCACAGGGTGTTCCAGACGGAATGCCACCAATCGGGCTCGGTTAGGATCCCGAACCACTCGCCGTCGTAATTGGCGAGGTAGTTCTCGAAGCCGATGAACTCGTAATCGCTCAGGTTGTTGAGGGTGGCATCGGTGAGACTGAACCAGATCGTCCGCGCCAGCGGCCAGCCGGCGATGAGCGCGACGACGATCAGGCTCGGGGCGATGAAGAGCCACGCCGCCCGGATGCGCGCGCGCGTCAGCGATGAGCGGCGCGCCTGTCCGGCGATGGAGACGGGAGCGCCGGCTTGAGCGGCGGCACCGCTCATGATCATTGCCAGCCGCTGCGCTTGATCCGCTTCAGGTCGCGGTCGAGGCGGTTCAGCGCCTGCGCGGGCTCTGCGCGCTTGGACAGAACCTGATGCACGGCGTTGAAGAACTCGGTCGAGACCTTGTTGTAGTTCTGGCCCGTCACGGTGGCCGGGCGTGCGACCGCGTTGCTGAATACGTCGACGAGGTCGCCGATGAAGGGATTGGCCTTGGCGATGTCGGCGTCGCTGTAGAGCGACACGATGGTCGGGTTGAACGAGCCTTCCACCGCGCGCCGCTTCTGCTCGGCCTCGTTCGTCAGGTACATCACGAGATCGGTGGCGGCCTCGGCGTTCTTGGAATATTTGGAGACGGCGAGAAGCTGACCTCCGAGCGTTCCCGCGTGGCGGCCATCCGCGCCGCCTTTCGGAAGGGGCGCGATGCCGACCTTGCCCTTGATCGTGCTGTCGGATCCTTCCGCCAGTGCCCAGGCATAGGGCCAGTTGCGCATGAAGGCGGCGTTGCCGGCCTGGAAGATGCCGCGCGATTCCTCCTCCGTGTAGTTGAGCACCCCTTCGGGCGTGATCGTGCCGACCCAGCCGGCGGCGGTCTTCAGGGCCTCGGCGGCCTTCGGGTTGTCGATGGTGACCTCGCCCTTTTCGTCGACGATGGTGCCGCCATTGTGGGAGGCGATCCATTCGAGCACATTGGTGGTCAGGCCCTCATAGGCGCGGCCCTGCCAAGTGTATCCCCAGAACTCGCCCTTGCCCTCCTTGCGCTCGCCTTCCTGGATGAGGCGCGCGGTCTCGGTGAGGTCGGCCCAGGTCTGCGGCACGGGCCGCTTGTACTTGTCCAGGAGGTCCTGGCGGTAATAGAGCAGGCCGGCATCGGCGAACCACGGCACGGCGAGGAGCTTGCCCTCGACGCGGCTCGTCTCGACCATGGCGGGAAGGTGGTCGCCGATGATGCCCTGCGCCTTGGAGGTCAGGTCGAGCAGGTGATTGCCCAGGGTGCCGGTCCAGACCACGTCGATCTGGAACACGTCGATGTCGCCGGCGCCTGCGGCGAGGAGCTGCTGGAAGAGCGCGAGGCGCTCGGTGGCCGAGTTGGGCGTCGAGACGATCTTGACCGTGTTGCCGGTCTTCTTGGCCCAGGCGTCGGTGCCCTGCTTGCAGATCTCGTATTCCTTGCCGAGCGCGCTGCACGAGATCGAGATCTCGACGGACCAGGCGCTGGTCGATGCAAGAAGTCCGGCGGCTGCGGCGATGCTGGCGATGAGGCGGGACATGGCAATCCTCCTGCAGGCTTGATGTTTATTGCTTAGCTTCTAAAAGCCCGATCGGGCGTTTTGTTCCTGTGAAACGTGGTCCGGGACGGAAGCCGCCCCATGTCATGTTGCCGAAAACGAGGGTGTTCCCATGAAAATTACGTGGTTCGGTCATTCCGCCTTCCGGCTCGATTTTGCCGGAAAGGCCGTGCTTATCGATCCGTTCTTCACCGGCAACCCCGCCTTCGAGGGCGACAAGGCGAAGATCGCCGAGGGCGTCTCCCACATCCTGCTCACCCACGGCCACGGGGATCACGTGGGCGACACGGTCGACATCGCGAAGGCGACGGGAGCCAAGGTCGTGACCAATTTCGAGCTCTGCATGTATCTCGCCAAGCAGGGCGTCCAGAATTTCGACCCCATGAACACGGGCGGCACGACGGACCAGGGCGGCTTCACCGTCACCCTGGTGCGGGCGGACCATTCCTCCGGCCTCGTGGAGATGGACGTGAACTTCCCCCTCGGCAGCGCCAACGGCATCGTCGTGAAGGCGCCGGGCGAGCCGACCCTCTACCATATGGGCGACACCGACATCTTCGGCGACATGGCCCTGATCGCCGAGATCCATAAGCCCGACGTGGTGATCGTGCCCATCGGCGACCGCTTCACCATGGGGCCCGAGGTCGCGGGACTGGCGGTCGAGCGATATTTCAGCGGCGCCAAGGCCGCCATCCCGTGCCACTACGCCACCTTCCCGCTGCTCGTCCCCAACGCCGACCGCTTCGTCGCGGCCCTGGACGGCAAGGGCGTCCAGGTCGTGGTGCCGCACAAGACGGTGGGCGTGACGGTGTGATCCGAGGGAGCGTTATCCCAGGTTGCAAAGCCAACCCGGGATCGCGAGACGAGAATGGCGCAACGTACTCTCCTCCCCCTTGTGGGGAGGAGTTGGAGGTGGGGGTGTGGGCGATAGCCTATCCGCGTGTGGCGCCGACACCCCCACCCCGGCTGCTTGCGCAGCCACCCCTCCCCATCGCAAGTCGGGTGTTCCCGACTTGCGCAACAAGAACGGATCTCGGGAACACCTGAGATCCGGGTCGGGTGTTCCCGACTTGCGCAAGAGGATGTCCCTCTCAGGCAGGCCTGAGAGGGGTGGGGAGGGAATAGGTTGTGCGTGTTGGCCGCGATTTCGGGTCCCACTGTGCTCCATTCGGAATCCGGATGGGCATTGAGAGCCTCACATCCAGCGTTGCCCCCCGAGGCGGGCGGGTGCTATAGGCCGCCCAGAAGATTTCCAAGAGGTTAGACCATTCATGTCGGTCGATGAGAAAACGGTCCGCCGCATCGCCCATCTGGCGCGCATTGCCGTGACGGATGCGGAGGTGCCTCATCTCCAGGGCGAGCTCAACGCGATTCTGTCCTTCGTCGAGCAACTCAACGAGGTGGACGTGGAGGGCGTCGAGCCCATGACCTCCGTGACCCCCATGGTGATGAAGAAGCGCCAGGACGGCGTGACCGATGGCGGCTATCCGGAGAAGATCGTCCAGAACGCCCCCGCCACGGAGGACAACTTCTTCCTGGTTCCGAAGGTGGTCGAGTAAGAGACGGCCCGCCTTTTCGTCGACCATCCCCGGCAAGCGAAGCGCGACCCGGGGATCTCCCGCAGAATAAGGCGTGGATGGCCGGATAAGCCCGGCCATGACGTCGATTAAAGAGATCCAGTCCCGTGACCGAACTGACCCATCTCACGATTGCCGAGGCCCGCGACGGCCTGAAGGCCAAGACCTTCTCCGCCACCGAGCTCGCCCAGGCCCATCTCGACGCCATGGCGAAGGCGAGGGCGCTCAACGCCTATGTGCTCGAGACGCCGGAGAAGGCGCTCGCCATGGCCAAGGCCTCGGACGAGAAGCTCTCCAGGGGCGAGGGCGGGGCGCTCGAAGGCATTCCGCTCGGCATCAAGGACCTGTTCTGCACCGAGGGCGTGACGACGACCGCCGGTTCCAAGATCCTGGGCAACTTCCATCCGCCCTACGAATCGACCGTCACCCGGAACCTCTGGAACGCCGGTGCCGTGATGCTCGGCAAGCTCAACCTGGACGAGTTCGCCATGGGCTCGTCCAACGAGACCAGCGCGTTCGGACCGGTGGTCTCGCCCTGGCGTCGCGAAGGTTCGAACGTGAGCGCGGGCGCGTCTGGGGCCATCGAGGGCACTCATCTGGTGCCCGGCGGCTCCTCGGGCGGATCGGCGGCGGCGGTTGCCGCTCATCTGTGCCTGGGCGCGACGGCGACCGATACGGGCGGCTCGATCCGCCAGCCGGCGGCCTTCACCGGCACGGTCGGCATCAAGCCGACCTATGGGCGCGTCTCCCGCTGGGGCACGGTGGCCTTCGCCTCGTCCCTCGACCAGGCCGGCCCCATCGCCCGCACCGTGCGGGATTCGGCCATCATGCTGCGCTCCATGGCGAGCCCGGACGCGAAGGACACCACCTGCGTCGACCTCCCGGTTCCCGATTACGAGGCCGCCGTCACGCGCGGCGTGAAGGGCCTCAAGATCGGCATTCCGAAGGAATACCGGGTCGACGGCATGTCGCCCGAGATCGAGGCGCTCTGGCACCAGGGCGCCGAATGGCTGCGCGCCGCCGGGGCCGAGATCGTCGAGGTGTCGCTGCCGCACACCAAATACGCGCTGCCCGCCTATTACATCGTGGCGCCGGCCGAGGCCTCCTCGAACCTCGCCCGCTATGACGGCGTGCGCTACGGTTTGCGCGAGAACGGCAAAGACATTGTCGATCTCTATGAGAAGACCCGCGCCGCCGGCTTCGGCCGCGAGGTCAAGCGCCGCATCATGATCGGCACCTATGTGCTCTCGGCGGGCTATTACGACGCCTATTACGTCCGGGCCCAGAAGCTGCGCACCCTGATCAAGCGCGACTTCGAGGAGGTCTACGCTCAGGGCGTGCACGCGATCCTCACCCCCGCGACGCCGTCGGCCGCCTTCGGCATCGGCGAGAAGGGCTCGGGTGATCCGGTCGAGATGTACCTCAACGACATCTTCACCGTGACGGTGAACATGGCGGGCCTGCCGGGCATCGCCGTGCCGGCCGGGCTCGACGGCCAGGGCCTGCCGCTGGGCCTCCAGCTCATCGGCCGCGCCTTCGACGAGGAGACCCTCTTCGCCGCCGGACAGGTGATCGAGGATTCCGCCGGGCGCATCAAGCTGCCCAAGGCCTGGTGGGCTTAAAGCGCGTGCCTCCCACCGTTCCCGTCGTCCATCTCTGGGACTGGCTGCCCGCGGCCTTCGATCCGGTCCTGATCCTCATCGCGGTCTGGCTCGGCTGGAAGGCCGACCAGTTCGGCAAGGTGCTGATCATCGGCATGGTGGCGCTGGCCGTGTCGGCGCTCGTCTCCTGGGCGATCAGCGGCCTGGGCCTGCCCTGGATCGCGCCCGTGCGCCCCGATGCCCTGACCCTGTTCCCGGTCCGGTTCGTCGCCGCGATGCTCTGGGCGAGCCTTGCTTATGCAGCTCGGCGGGTGGCGCGGCGCTAAATAAGTCCCAGCTTCGCTTCTGCGACAGTTCGGTCGGCGCCGAAGCGTCATAGGGCGACAATCCCTGCAGGCTATGTCAGGTTCGTGCCGCTTTCCATTGCCGTGCACGGACCTTCCTTCATGACAAAGAGCCGCTTCAAGCCTAGCCTAGCCATCGAACTCGCGCTCCTGGCCACCCTCGCGACGCTCTGGGCTTCGTCCTACACCTTCATCAAGATCGGAATCGACACGATCCCGCCGGTGACCCTGATCGCCGCCCGCACGATGATCGCGGGCGGGATTCTCGTGCTTGTCATGCGGTGGCGCGGGGTCAGCCTGCCCAGGGACGCCGCAAGCTGGCGGAGCTTCGCGGTTCAGGCCTGCCTCAACAGCGTCATTCCGTTCACACTCATCGCCTGGGCGGAAAAGTCCATCGATGCCGGCCTCGCGGTGATCCTGAACTCGATGACCCCGGTCTTCACCTTCCTGATCACCTTGCTCTGGTCCCGTCACGAGGCGACGTCGTGCCGCAAATTCGCCGGGGTCGTCCTGGGCCTTGCGGGGACGTGCATCATCGTGGGGAGCCAAGCCTTTACCCATGTCGGCCAGGAACTGGCCGCGCAGCTGGCAGTCGTGCTGGCCACGATCTGCTATGCGGGAGCCGCCATCTTCGGCCGAAACTTCAAGAACCTCGACCCGATGGCGCCGGCAGCCGGCTCGCTCCTGTCCGGGGCGATGATCCTGCTGCCCCTGAGCCTGATCGTGGACCGGCCCTGGACCCTGGCTCCGTCAGGGGCGTCGGTTACGGCCCTGGTCGGGCTTGCGGTGTTCTCGACCGCCATGGCGTTCGTCATCTATTTCCGCCTGATCCGTACCCTTGGATCGGTCGGTACGACGGCCCAGGCCTATCTGCGGGCTCCCATCGGCATTGCCATCGGAGCCTACTTCCTGGGCGAGAGCCTCAGTGAGGCGGCCTGGATAGGGCTTCTCTGCATCCTCGCAGGCGTGGCCTTCATGACGATCCCGGAAGGCAAGCGGAAAGTCGCTGTCCAAGCGGCCTGAAGCCGGTCAGGTCTCGGCCAGTCCGGCACCGGCTCCGGCCGGGTTGCCCAGCGCCGTGGCGATTTCCGCGAGCGTCGCCTTCTCGGCGTCGCTCACGGCGACGCCGCCGAAGCCCAGGAAGCCGCCCTCCTTGCCGGCCTCGGCCGATTTCTGGGCAACGGTCCACAGCCAGGCCTTGAAGGCGGCCGCGTCGTCGGGCGCCTTGGTGTCGAGCAGGGTCGAGACCCCGTGAAGCTCCTCGATGGCCTTGCGCTTGATGTCGGCGAACTGGCTGCCCTTGAACTGGGCCTGGAAGGATTCGCGGACGCTGTTGCGCGTGTCCGTATTGGCAATGTCGTCGGCAACCGCTTTCACGAGGGGCGTGGCCTGCGCATCCTGCTTCGCCTCCAGGAGCGCCCAGCCGCTCGACATGGATTCCTGCAGCAGGCTCCAGAGCCCGCCCGGATCGGCCGCGGTGATCGCCATGCTGGCGACGATGGGGCTCGCGACGAGGCGGGACCATTCCTCGGGGGTGAAGCTCGCTTTGCTGGCCATGGTCGTGCTCCTGGTGGGCTGCCGGTGAGGTTTTATCAAGCTCAACCGCTCGCGCTCACGCTTGGTTCCTCAGGATGCCGGCCGTTGCCCACGTGAAAATGGGCCCGACCGGAAGGTCGGGCCCATCATGCGCAGTATTACGCGGAACGCGAGGTTACTGCGGGTTGGCCGGGGCCGACGGAGCGGCCGGGGAAGTCGGAGACGCCGGGGCTGCGGGAGCCGCCGGGGCCGCCGGGGTCGTGGGCGTGACCGGAGCGGTCGAGCCGGTGCTCGGCGACGTGCTTTCCGTCTGGGTTCCGGTGCTGCCGGTGGTGCTCGGTTCGTTGCTGCCGCCGTCATAGAAGAGGAAGGCCAGCAGGCCCAGCGCGACAACAAGACCACCGATCACGTAAGCAAGAGTGTTCGAACCGCGCTGCGTGTTATCGTAGACATTGGTCTCGCGATTGTAGACGTTCGGTTCGCGATCCATGGGATCCATAGCCATTTTGATGCTCCTTGACCGTTTTACCTCCCGAACAACGCCGCATGTCGAATGGGGTTTCATGTGAGCGTGGCAATTATTTTCGAATTCTGTGCATAAATTATTTCTCATCTTAACGAACGGTTCATCATTCTGAATATCCGTTCATCTTGAAGGGGGTTGACCCGTTCGAGGCTCGCTCTTACTCCGGCTAGAGCATCGTTGGGCCCGGAAAGCCGCGCCAGCAAAAGTGGTTCCGGTTTTCCGCGCCCAACGATGCTCCCATTTATGGAGGAGGCATCGGACCCAAAAGTGGATGTGCACTTTTCGGTCCGATGCTTCGGCAATCGTCGAGAAATGAAGGCGCAAGGTTCATGAACGCTCCGGTCAACCCTAAGAAGCTCATCAAAGGCGCGACAGGCGATTGGGAGATCGTCGTCGGGATGGAGATCCATGCCCAGGTGACGAGCCAGGCCAAGCTGTTCTCCGGCGCCTCGACGGCCTTCGGCGGCGATCCGAACAGCCACGTTTCCCTGGTGGACGCCGCCATGCCCGGCATGCTGCCCGTGATCAACGAGGAATGCGTGCGCCAAGCCATCCGCACGGGCCTGGGCCTCAAGGCCGAGATCAACCTGCGCAGCACCTTCGACCGCAAGAACTATTTCTACCCGGACCTGCCGCAGGGCTACCAGATCAGCCAGTACAAGAGCCCGATCGTGGGCGAGGGCGAGGTGATCGTGGACGTGCCGGAGACCGGCGAGACGATCACGGTGCGCATCGAGCGCCTGCATCTCGAGCAGGACGCCGGCAAGTCGATCCACGACCTGCACCCGACCTTGAGCTTCGTCGACCTCAACCGCTCGGGCGTGGCCCTGATGGAGATCGTGTCGAAGCCGGATCTGCGCTCGGCCGACGAGGCGCGCGCCTACGTGACCAAGCTGCGCACGATCCTGCGCTATCTCGGCACCTGCGACGGCGATATGGACAAGGGCAACCTGCGCGCCGACGTGAACGTGTCGGTGCGCCGCCCGGGCGAGGAACTCGGCACCCGCTGCGAGATCAAGAACGTCAACTCCATCCGGTTCATCGGCCAGGCCATCGAGGTCGAGGCGCGGCGTCAGATCGCGATCCTGGAGGATGGCGGCGTGATCGAGCAGGAGACCCGCCTCTACGATCCGGGCAAGGGCGAGACCCGCTCCATGCGCTCGAAGGAAGAGGCGCACGATTACCGCTACTTCCCCGATCCGGACCTGCTGCCGCTCGAGTTCGACCAGGCCTATGTGGACGATCTCGCCCGGCACCTGCCGGAACTGCCCGACGAGAAGAAGGCCCGGTTCATGGCCGATTACGGCCTGCAATCCTACGACGCCGGCGTCCTGGTGGCCGAGCGCGCCTCCGCCGACTTCTTCGAGGAGGTCGCGAAGGGCCGCGACGGCAAGGCCGCGGCGAACTGGATCATCAACGAGCTCTTCGGCCGCCTCAACAAGGAAGGCAAGGACATCACGGAAACGCCGGTCTCGGCGGCGCAGCTCGGCGCGATCATCGAGCTGATCGGCGAGAACGTGATCTCCGGCAAGATCGCCAAGGACCTGTTCGAGATCGTCTTCACCGAGGGCGGGGATCCGCGCGAGATCGTCGAGAAGCGCGGCATGAAGCAGGTGACCGACATGGGCGCCATCGAGAAGGCCGTGGACGAGATCATCGCCGCCAACCCGGACAAGGTGGAGCAGGCGAAGGCGAAGCCGACGCTGCTCGGCTGGTTCGTCGGCCAGACCATGAAGGCCACGGGCGGCAAGGCCAACCCGCAGGCCCTCAACGAGATCCTCAAGGCCAAGCTCGGGATCGAGTAAGGCCCTTCGGCCATTCCCGGCGGATCCCATCCGCCGGGACTCATGCCAGGCGCTTCATGACCTCGCAGCCCAATCCCTTCGCTCCGCACTGGCTGATCCGCGACATCGTGATCAGCGCGCACAAATCCGCGGTGGGCCGGGGCGGGCTGCTCTTCGTCGGCGATTCCATCGTCGAGGGATTCTACTGGAACCGCATCGGCGCGCTCCCTCTGCTCAATGCGGGCTATTCCGGCATCTGGGCCGAGGCGCTGGAACCGCGCGTACCGCTCCTCCTGCAATCGGCGGAGCCTGCCGTCGCCGCGCTGCTCGTCGGCACCAACGATGCCAAGAAGGACTGCACGGAGAGCGCCCTCGACGGCGTCGCGGAGCATTTCGACAGGATCGTCGGGCATTTCCATGAAGCGGGTGTTGCCCTGGTCGTGGTGACGCCGCCGCCCATCGAGGAGGCCAAGCGCCTGACGGGTTTCTATTCGCCCGATGCGATGGCATCCTTGAGCCGGTGCATCCTGCAGATTGCCGATGGCCGCGCGGCCGGCATCGTCGATCTGCAGAAAGCCTTCGCCGACGGGAGCGGCGCGGCGAGGGAAGGGATGACGACCGACGGCATCCATCTGTCGGCGCAGGCCTACAGGCTGCTGCACGACATGCTTGAAACGACAATCGCCGCAGTGACAACACGGACGGGGCAATGACCGACGCAGCAAGAAAAATCGAAGAACAGCCGATCATCCGGCCCGTCGTCGACGCGGACGCGCAGGATCTCTTCGGGCTCCTGTCCCTCTGCTTCGCGGAATATCCGGGCTGCTTCGTCGATCCGCACGACGACCTTCCGGACCTGCGCGCGGCCGGCTCGTCCTACGCGGCGAACGGAGGTGCCTTCTGGGCGGTCGAGGATGAGCGCGGACGCGTGTGCGCCTGCGTGGCCGTCGACTTTCCCGAGAGCGGAACGGCGGAACTGCACCGGCTCTACGTGCGCTCCGACCAGCGTGGGCGGGGACTCGGGTCCCTGCTCGTGCGCCATGTCGAGAGTTTCGCCCGCGCAAGGGGCGCCGGACATGTGGTTCTCTGGTCCGACACGCGCTTCACCACGGCGCACAGCCTCTACAAGCGCCTGGGCTACACGCAGATCGACGGAGAGCGCCCGCTCGGCGACATTTCGCAATCGGTGGAATACCGGTTCGAGAAGAGGCTTTAGGCCGGACCCAAAAGCGCGCCCACCTTTACGCACCATATGCGAGAGCATCGAGCGGAAGGATGCGGATCCCTCCGCTCCTTTTGATCACGGGATCTCGTAGACCGAGAACTCGTCGTTGATCCCGCGAAGCGCCGTCTTCTGCTGGGTGGGTTGCAGTCCCCGCAGCTGGATGATCCGGAACGCGGCCGCATCCTCGACGACGGAGCCGGTCGCGAAGATCGAGCGCGAGACCGCAAGCCCCTGGACGCGGGACGCGATGTTCACCGTCTGGCCGAAATAGTCCTGGCGGTCGTTCAGCGTCACGGCGAGGCACGGGCCTTCATGGATGCCGATCTTGAGCAGCAGGTCCTCGCTTCCGCGCTGCTCGTTGAGGCTGCGCATCGCCTCGCGCATGCGCAGGGCCGCCGAGATCGCGTGGTCCGGCGTAGGGAAGGTCGCCATCACCGCATCGCCGATGGTCTTGACGACCGCTCCGGCCTCGGCTGCGACGATCTCGTTGAGCACGCGGAAATGCTCGCGCACGAGATCGTAGGCCACGAGGTCGCCGACGCGCTCGTAGAGTTCCGTCGAGCCCTTCAGGTCCGTGAACAGGAAGGTGAGGCTGGTGATCTTCAGGCGCTGGTCGATATCGAGCGTGTCGGTGCGGTAGAGATCGCGGAATGTCTGGTTCGTGAGCAGGCGCTTCGCCGTGAGGAACGGCCGGCGCCGGTTGAGCATGCGATGCAGATCGTCGCCCGCGACCCATACGGCGGGAAGGACGCGCCGGTTGGTGCGGTTCTCGAGCGAAATCCGCAACGGGCCCGGCCGCATGACGAGGGTATCGTTCTGCGCATGGCTCTCGTTGAGGACGAGCGAGAGGCTCTGACGCTCGCGGGTCGGCTCGCCCTTCACGTCGATGAACTGGGCCGCGTGCGTCACGGGATCGAAGACGATCACGAATTCCGGGGGAAGCTGCAGGGACAGGATCGCGCGCTCGCCGGGCGGGAGCTCGACCGCATCGAGCACGATCTCGTCGAGCAGGTTCTCGTAATCGTCGGGCAGGTCGATCCCGGAGCTCCAGAAGATCTGGCGGACATATTCCTGCATCGGCAGGGTATCGGGGTCATGGGCCGCGATCTTGCGCACCCGCGGGCTCACCGTGAAGGTGACCTCGACCATCTCGTCGAGGGTCGGCTCGTAGCCGGCGGCGCAGAGGGCGCAGCTGTACTCGCTCCGGTTCACCGATTTGAGGCTCAGGCCGGATTCGAGCACGCCGCCGCAGCCGGGGCAGAGCACGTTCCAGGACATCTCGAACACTCCCAGCCGCGCGGCGTGGAGGAACGTGGCGATCACGCTGTCCTCGTCGAGCCTGTTCCTGGCCGCGAAGGCGAGAACGTTGATGCGGTTCAGCTCATGGTCCGGCGCCTTGCGGATCAGGCGCTCGATGGCATCGACGACGCCGGTATCCACATCGGCGGATTGTCGAAGGATCGCGAGGAATTTCTCGTCTTCGCTCATGGGACAGCCTTCTTGGAGATATGGCCCTGGTCGGCGGACGGCATCCGTCATGACGATGCGCCTGGGCTGCAAGGCCTTGTTCGACAAGAAAATAGGCCCTTATTCCGGCATTGTGAGGGCAGCCGGGCCCGAGGGCGCTCCAGTCCAAGCTGGCGCATCGCTCTTCGCGAAAAACCGAATCCACATTTCCGTACGATGCGCTAAGGTCGCGGCAACCAGAACTTCCGGGGGAGACTGCATCATGCCGGCGCGTTTCGAACTTCATGGGAACTCCCTTTCGGGGCCGACCTACAAGGTCGGGCTCATGCTGACGCTGGCGGGGGAGCCGTTCGATTACGTGCACGTGAATCTGATGGCGGGAGAGCACAAGCAGCCCCCCTATCTGGCGAAGCAACGCTACGGGCAGGTGCCGCTCCTCGTCGATCGCCATAACGGGCGGCACCTGTGCCAGTCCGCGGCGATCATGGAATACATCGCCGACATGACGGGCAAGTTCGGCGGGGCCAATCTCGACGAGCGCCTGCAGGCGCGTGAATGGATGTACTGGGATTTCGACCGTCTGGCGGCGCCCCTCTACCGCGCCCGGGTCATTCAGGCCGGTATCCGTCCGGCTCCCCCGGAGGTGCTGGAGGATGCGGTCAGGAACGCGCGCGCGGGACTGACGACTCTCGATGCCCATCTGGCCGGGCGCTCCTGGCTGGTGGGCGAGGGGGCGACCATCGCGGATATCGATGTGTTCGGCGTGGTGGTCTATGCGGACAAGGCCGGGATCGATCTGGCGGAGTATCCGCAGGTTCAGGCCTGGGCGAGGCGGGTCGAGGCCCTGCCTGGCTTCAGGAGGCCCCAGGACCTGCTGCCGACCGAATCCCGCGAGGCCGCATGAGCGCCCTGTCGATCCGGGAAGCGCAGGCCGGCGATCTCGAAGCGATCATCCGCTTGCACGAGGAGGACGAGCTCGGCTCGCACGGCGATGTCTGGTCGCCGGAGACGCGGCCCGCCTACGAGGCCGCCTTCGCGGCCATTCACCGGAGCCCCGAGAACAGGCTGTTCGTGGCGGTCGACGGCCACGAGGTCGTCGGCACGTTCCAGCTCACCTTCATCCCCAACCTGACCGGGCGCGGGGCCATGCGCGTGAAGGTGGAGAGCGTGAAGGTGAAGGCGGCCCGGCGCTCGGGCGGCATCGGCGCCCAGATGATGGCCTTCGCCGAGGATCACGCCCGCACCCATGGCGCCGCCGCCATGGAGCTGACCTCCAACAAGACCCGCAAGGACGCCCACCGCTTCTACGAGCGGCTGGGGTTTTCCCGCAGCCATGAGGGCTTCAAGAAGAAGCTTTGAAGGGGAGCGGCGAAAACCTCTCTGTCATCCCCGCGAAGGCGGGGATCCATAAACACGACAGTTCAGGAAGGGGTGAGCAGCGTCTCGCCTCATTCTCCTGCGTTAGCGGCCATGGATCCCGGGCTCCGCTGCGCGGCCCCGGCAATGACAGAGGGCACAGTAAGGCCTTAAGCCTTCGTTTCGCTCTTGAGGCGCGTGTTGCACTCGCTCCAGAATTTCGGCCACTTGGCGTCCTTGGCGAGCTTGCCGCCGGCCTTGGCCTCCTTCCATTCCGCGCTGCACTTGGTCATCCGCTCGCGGGCGGCGGCCTGTGCGGCGGTCGGCTCCTTCCTGGGCTTCGTCTCGGCGGCGGCCTGGACGGCGCCCGCCGTGGACACGGCCATCGCGGCGGCGAGAACGCAGGTCATGGTTCGATGCATCATGGGATCCTCCTGGGCACTTCAACGGGTGGGGAGGATCTCATTATGAAACATAGAAACATGCAAGGGCCTGGGCGCAGCCATGCGCCCTATCCACGGAATTTCATTGCGGACGAGGGTGCCAGTCCCGATCTTATGTCTTAACGTCCCGGCACGGACCCGTGCGTCACGCAAGGAGAGGCAATCCATGGCGGCTTTCGAGCAGCAACCGATCGATCTCTATTACTGGCCGACCCCTAACGGATGGAAGGTCACCATCATGCTGGAGGAGTGTGGGCTGCCCTATACGATCCACCCGATCAATATCGGCAAGGGCGACCAGTTCCAGCCTGAATTCCTGGCGATCTCGCCCAACAACAAGATGCCCGCCATCGTCGACCCCGACGGGCCCGGTGGCCAGCCGATCTCCGTGTTCGAGTCGGGGGCCATCCTGCAATATCTCGGCCGCAAGACCGGCCTGTTCTATCCGCAGGACGAGCGCGGGCGGGTCGAGGTCGATCAATGGCTGTTCTGGCAGATGGGCGGCTTCGGCCCCATGCTCGGCCAGACGCACCATTTCCGCATCTATGCGCCCGAAAAGATCCCCTACGCCATCGACCGCTACACCAACGAGACCAACCGCCTCTACGGCGTGCTCAACAAGCGCCTCGCGGACCGGGAATTCGTGGCCGGCGCGTATTCCATCGCCGACATGGCCATCGCCCCCTGGGCGAAGCTCTGGGACCGCCAGGGTCAGGACATCGAGGAGTTCCCGCATGCCAAGCGCTGGCTCGAAACCGTCCTCGCCCGCCCGGCGGTCCAGCGCGGGATCGCGGTCAGCTCCGAAGACCGGGAGAAGACCGACCTGACGGACCCCAAGGTCCAGGCTGTGCTGTTCGGGCAGAGGGCGCGGTGAGGTTCGCCGGGCCGTCGTTCGGGCTATTCCGCAGAGGGCGCTGACCCGTCACCTTCAATTCGCCTTGGTCCAGGTTTGGGACCGGCAGATCAGGCCGCCGAAGACGCAGCCCGAGAGTTGCAGGGTGGTCGGGCTCATCACCTTGATCTTGCCCGTGTAGGTCTTGCCGTCCTGGGGATTGTAGAGCTGGCCGCTGTAGCCGTCCCCTTCGGGCTTGACGTCCCAGATCATCCGGACGCCCACGATGTTGCGGCCCCGCAGCTTCGGGTCCGCATTGTTCGTGTCCTTCTCGTAGGTGGAGGAGACGATGGTGCCGCAGTACTCGGCTCCGCATCTGGCGATCCTCACCCGGGTGTCGCCGCTCTGGGTCAGCCAGTTTCCGCTTGGATCGGCCGACTGGGCCTGCGCCGGGATGCCGAGCAGGGCGAGGCCGAAGGCGGCCAGTATGGCTGGTTTCATGGGGAGCTCCCTTCATGGCGGTCTTCACCGGGCCGATCACTCTGAAGAGTAGGGGAGGCGATTAAGCTTTCCAAGCGGGCAGGGCAAAAGGCGCTTGAGGCTGCAGGGGCTCGTCGCTATAAGCGCCGCACCTCATCGTTTCCCATCTCCAATCAAAGCGAGTTGTCATGGCCATCGAGCGCACTTTCTCCATCATCAAGCCCGACGCGACCGAGCGGAACCTCACCGGCGCCATCAACGCCGTCATCGAGGGCGCCGGCCTGCGCATCGTGGCGCAGAAGCGCATCCTCATGAGCCGCCGCGAGGCCGAGACCTTCTACGCGGTCCACAAGGAGCGCCCCTTCTTCGGCGAGCTCGTGGATTTCATGATCTCCGCCCCGGTCGTCGTTCAGGTTCTCGAGGGCGAGAACGCCGTTCTCCGCTACCGCGAGATCATGGGCGCCACCAACCCGGAGAGCGCCGCCGAGGGCACGATCCGCAAGCTCTACGCCAAGTCCATCGGCGAGAACTCGGTCCACGGCTCCGACAGCCTGGACAACGCCAAGATCGAGATCGCCCAGTTCTTCTCGGGCAACGAGATCGTCGGGTAAGCTCTCAAGGCATAGCCTTCATGTTCAGGCCGCCCTCCGGGCGGCCTTTTCATTTCCGGCTCCTTCCCCCATCATGCGCCCGCCATGAACCAAGCCCCCCGCATCGAACGACGCGCCTCCGTCTGTCCGCACGATTGTCCCTCCGTCTGCTCCCTCGAAGTCGAGGTTGTCGACGGGCGCAGCATCGGCCGGGTCCATGGGGCGAAGAGCAACAGCTACACGGCGGGCGTGATCTGCGCGAAGGTGGCGCGCTATGCGGAGCGGATCCATCATCCGGACCGGCTGCTCCATCCGCTGAGGCGCACCGGACCGAAGGGCTCGGGCCGGTTCGAGCGGATCTCCTGGGACGAGGCCCTCGACATCGTGGCCCAAAAGTTCCTGGAAGCGGAGCGGGAGTTCGGGTCGGAATCCGTCTGGCCCTATTACTATGCCGGCACCATGGGCTACGTGATGCGCGACGGCATCAACCGCCTGCGCCATGTGAAGAAGTACTCCGGCCAGTATTCCACCATCTGCACGGCCATGAGCTGGACCGGCTACGTGGCCGGAACCGGCCACCTGAGGGGTGCCGATCCGCGCGAGATGGCGGTCTCCGACTGCATCGTGATCTGGGGCACGAACCCGGTTCACACCCAGGTCAACGTGATGACCCATGCGATGAAGGCCCGCAAGGAGCGCGGGGCCAGGATCGTCGCCATCGACATCTACCAGAACGCCACCATGAAGCAGGCCGACATGGCCCTGCTGGTGCGCCCCGGCACCGACGGGGCGCTCGCCTGCGCGGTGATGCACGTGCTCTTCCGCGACGGCTTGGCGGACTGGGATTATCTCGAGCGCTACACGGACCATCCGCACGAGCTCGAGGCGCATCTGCGCACGCGCGGGCCTGAATGGGCCTCGGCCATCACGGGCCTGTCGGTGGAGGAGATCGAGGCCTTCGCGAGGCTCGTGGGGACCACGAAGCGCACTTATTTCCGCCTCGGCTTCGGCTTCGCGCGCCAGCGCAACGGCGTGGTCAACATGCACGCCGCCCTGTCCATCCCGGCCGTGACGGGGGCCTGGAAGTACGAGGGCGGCGGCGCGCTCCATTCCAACAGCGGAATCTTCCACTGGAACAAGGCGCTGATCGAGGGCCACGACGCCCTCGACCGGTCGATCCGCATCCTCGACCAGTCGCAGATCGGCCGGGTCCTCACCGGTGATGCCGAGGCGCTCTACAACGGCCCGCCCGTCAAGGCGATGCTGATCCAGAACACCAATCCGGTCTCCGTGGCGCCGGAGCAGGAGCTGGTGAAGCAGGGCTTCGCCCGCGAGGACCTCTTCGTCTGCGTCCACGAGCAGTTCATGACCGAGACGGCCCTCATGGCCGATATCGTCCTGCCCGCGACCATGTTCATGGAGCATGACGACCTCTATTCCGGCGGCGGCCACCAGCATTTCCAGGTCGGACCCAAGCTCATCGACCCGCCGGGCGAATGCCGCTCCAACCACGAGGTGTTCCGCGGATTGGCGGAGCGCCTCGGCGCCGAGCATCGCGGCTTCGCCATGGAGCCGCGCGAGATCATCGACTGGACGCTCCAGAACTCCGGCTGGGGCTCGCTCGAGAACCTGGAGGCGCACGTTCATTTCGACGCGCAGCCGCCCTTCGAGGAGGCGCATTTCCTCAACGGCTTCGGGTATCCGGACGGCAAGTTCCGCTTCAAGCCCGACTGGACCGCGATCCCGTCCTACAACAACGGCCCGATGGGCCCCTGGGCCAGCATGCCGGCCTTCCCGGACCATTGGGGCGTGGTCGAGGCGGCGACGGGCGAGCACCCGTTCCGGCTCGCCACGAGCCCGGCGCGCAACTTCCTCAATTCGAGCTTCAACGAGACCCCGACCTCTCTGGAGAAGGAGCGGCGGCCCGAAGTGATGATCCACCCGCTCGATGCCGAGCCGCAGGGCATCGTGGAGGGCGACTGGGTGAAGCTCAAGAACCACCGCGGCGAGGTCTATCTTCGCGCCAGGCTCTTCGACGGCGTGCGGCGCGGGGTCCTGATCGCCGAGGGCATCTGGCCCAACGCGGCCCATCCCTTCGGGCGCGGCATCAACACGCTCACCGGCGGCGACCAGGTGGCGCCCTATGGCGGCGCTGCCTTCCACGACAACCGGGTGGCTTTGGAAAAGGCTGCGCCTGACCTTGGGTGATGCGACTATCGTATCATTTAACGTTACAAAGTATCATAGAAATATGGTCAAGCTCCGAACCCATCGTTCGAGGCTCGCGCCGGCGGCTCACTCCGTCTCCGCGCGGTCAATCAGACCATAAGGAACCAGGCATGTCTGAAGTGAAAATGACTGATGATCTCTCGCATCAGGACTTCGATGCTGTTTCAACGCAAACCCTCAAGCGGACCGGCCGTCCGGCCGAAGACGCCGCAGCACCGGTCGTTCTGAGCGCCGAGGACCTCGCAGTCGTGGCCGGTGGTAAAAAGGTCAACGAATACGAGGGCCAGCACCGGTAGTCCTCGCCTGTGATGGCTTGAATGGTCAGGAACGGCACCTCACGGTGCCGTTTCTCTTTGTCTGCCGCAAACCGGGCCGCATTGGCCCGAGAGGCCGGCCATCGAGGACCGATAACCCTCTTGCCGTCACGACCGGGCTTGCCCGGTGATCCCGATGGCCTGAAGCACGGCGCTCTTCCGGTCCAGATGGCCGGCACAGGGCCGGCCATGACGGGGAGGGTGAGGGTAGAGCCGGCGCATCTCCCAGGCGGGTTTGATCAGAGCTTCTTAAGCCTATCCGCAGCTCCCCCTTGATCCCCAACGGCCAAGCCTATTCTTAAGGCCGGACGTGATTTCATCCCTGGGGAGCCCTCCATGACCTCGATCCTTCGCGCGCTGCTCGTGGCGGCCGCCGTTTCCGCCGGCGCGACCTCGGCTTATGCCGCCGCTTCCAGCACGCCGACCCAGTATCAGCCCGATCCCGCGCTGAAGACCGAAAGTGTCGCCCAGTTGCGCGCCCGGGTGAGCCAGGCCTGCTCCATCACGCAAGCCCGTCTCCAGAGCGGCGTCGGCGAGGCATCCTTGAGCCGCAGCTGCGATTGCTATGCCGGCCGCACGATGCGCTCCCTGAGCGCCGACGAGCTCCAGGCCTACCGGGAGACCGGGGTATTCAACGATACCGCCCGCGAGAAGGCCCTCACGGCCCTCGACGCCTGCAAGCTTCCGCGCCCACGGATCTGAGCGGCAGGGTGCGGAGAGCATCCTGGAGCTTTGCCGGGCCTGGCCCCATGCCCTAGACTTCCGCCATGCCCGCATCGCCCAGCCTTGCCCGCTTCTCGGCCGCCGCAATCGCGATTCTCGTCGCATGGGCCGTTCCGATCCCGGGAGCCCCGGCGCCCCGGGCGCAGGACACGCGCTCTGCCGTCGAAGCCCAGTTCCGGGACTGGCTCGCGCAGACGGTCTGGCCCGATGCGCAGAAGCAGGGCGTCTCCCGGGAGACGTTCGAGAAGAGCCTGTCGGCGATCGCGCTCGACTGGAGCCTCCCGGAACTCCTGCCGCCCGGCCGGACGGCTCCCTCTGACGACCAGCGGCAGGCGGAGTTCCAGCATCCGGGGCGCTATTTCGGAGAGGCTCAGCTCGCCTCCCTAGCGAAAGACGGACGCGACCTCCTCGGGCGCTGGGGCCCGGCTCTCGACGGCATCGAGAAGCGTTACGGCGTGCCCCGCGAAATCGTCGTCGCCATATGGGGACGGGAGTCGCATTTCGGCCGTGTCAGGGCGAAGCATCAGGCTCTGCGGGTTCTGGCCACCCAGGCCTTCATGGGGCGCCGACGCACCCTGTACTATCCGGAGCTTCTGGCCGCCCTGGTGATCCTCGAGGAGGATCATTTTTCCGGCGAGACCCTGCTGTCCTCCTGGGCCGGCGCCATGGGGCAGCCGCAGCTTCTCCCCTCGAAGTTCCTGCGCTACGCGGTCGATGCCGATGCGGACGGGCGGCGGGATATCTGGAACTCGGTGCCGGACAGCCTCGCATCCATCGCGCATTACCTGCGCGAACACGGCTGGAAGCCGGATGCAGGCTGGGGCTTCGAGGTGAGCCTGCCGCGGGCGGTCTCCTGCACCCTCGAAGGCCCGCGACAGGGCAGGCCCCTGCAGGAATGGCTCCGCCTCGGCCTGACGCCCTCCGTCACCCCTTCACCCGCCTGGAGCGGAGGCACGACCGCCTTCCTGGTGATGCCCGCGGGCCGCCTGGGCCCTGCTTTCCTGGTGTCGGAGAACTTCTACGTGCTCAAGCAGTACAACGAATCCGACCTGTACGCGCTCTTCATCGGCCACCTCGCCGACCGCATGCGCGGCGCTGCCGCGTTCACGGGGCGGTGGCAGCCGCTCGACACCCTGCGGCGCGGCCATATCCAGGCCATGCAGGAACGGCTGAAGAGCCAGGGCTACGATGTGGGGAAGGTGGACGGCCTCGTCGGCTTCGCCACGCGCACGGCCATCGGCCAATGGCAGGGGAAGAGCCGGCGCGACGAGACCTGCTTCCCCGATGCGGCACTCGTCCAGGCCCTGCGCTAGCGCATCGTGCGAAAAAGTGGGCCCGGTTTTTCGCAATCAACGATGCGCTCTTCAAAGAGTGGAGCATCGGATTGACCCCAAAAGTGCGAATCCATTTTTGGGTCCGATGCTCTAGCTTGGCGAATGCAGCGCGCCGCCCGCGTCCCACCCGCGCGAGAACGCCACGCGCCCGTTCTCCAGCCGGGCCGTTCCGTCGCAGATCATCCGTAAGGCCTGAGGGTAAAGCCTGTGCTCCTGCACGATCACGCGGGCCGCGAGGCTGTCCTCCGTGTCGCCCGGCACCACCGGGACGGCGGCCTGGGCGATAATCGGGCCGGCATCGAGCTCCGGCACCACGAAATGGACCGTGCAGCCATGCACCAGCACGCCTTCCTCCAGCGCCCGCCGATGGGTGTGGGTGCCGCGGAACAGGGGCAGGAGGGAGGGGTGGATGTTCACCATCCGGCCGGCCCAGCGCTCCACGAACCAGTCGGTCAGCACCCGCATGAAGCCCGCGAGGCAGATGAACGCGATGTCGTGCGAGGCCAGCGCCGCATCCATGGCCTGCTCGAAATCCTCCCGGGTCGGGTGGGCCTTGTGGTCGATCACGCAGGTCGCGATTCCCGCCTCCTTCGCCCGCTCCAGCCCAGCCGCGTCGGGGCGGTTCGAGAGGACGAGGGCGATCTCGGCCGGAAAGTCCGGCGCGCGGGCGGCCTCGATCAGCGAGACCATGTTCGAGCCGCGGCCCGAGATCAGGATGGCGACGCGGCGGCGGGTCATCAGAGCTTCAGGGCGCCCGAGGTCTGGACGGGCTCGCCGCCCGCATGGGCCACCGTCTCGCCGATGCGCACCGGGTTCTCGCCCGCCTGGCGCAGGCGTTCCATAACGGCATCCGCCTGCGCGGCGCTCGCCACCACGATCATGCCGATGCCGCAGTTGAAGGTGCGCAGCATCTCGGCCTCGGCCACCCCGCCGGTCCGGGCGAGCCAGCCGAAGACGGGCGGAACGGCGATGGCGTCGAGATCGAGGCGCACGCCGACGCCGTCGGGCAGGACGCGCGGGATGTTGTCCGGGAAGCCGCCGCCGGTGATGTGGCACAGCGCATTGATGCCGTCGCCGCCCTTCAGGACCTCAAGCAGGGGCTTCACGTAAATCCGGGTCGGCTCCAGCAGGGCCTGGGCCAGGGTCTTGCCCGCTGCGAAGGGGGCGGGCGCATCCCAGTCGAGGCCGGAATGCTCGACGATCCGACGCACCAGGGAAAAGCCGTTGGAATGGACGCCGGAGGAGGGCAGGCCGATGAGCACGTCGCCGACACGGACATCCTTCGGCAGCAGGGTGCCGCGCTCGGCGGCGCCGACCGCGAAGCCCGCCAGGTCGTAATCGCCCTTGGCGTAGAGACCCGGCATCTCGGCCGTCTCGCCGCCGATCAGCGCGCAGCCCGCCTGGAGGCAGCCCTCGGCGATGCCCTTCACGATGTGGACGCCGACCTCGGGAGAGAGATTCCCGGTGGCGAAGTAGTCGAGGAAGAAGAGGGGCTCGGCGCCCTGCACGATGATGTCGTTCACGCACATGGCCACGAGGTCGATGCCGATGGTGTCGTGGATGCCCGTGTCGATGGCGATCTTCACCTTGGTGCCGACGCCGTCATTGGCGGCCACCAGGATCGGGTCCTTGAAGCCCGCCGCCTTGAGGTCGAACAGCCCGCCGAACCCGCCGATCTCCGCATCGGCTCCGGGCCGGCGCGTGGACCGCACCAGGGGCTTGATCTGGTCGACCATGGCATTGCCCGCGTCGATGTCGACGCCCGCTTGGGCATAGGTCAGGCCGTTCGTCTGCTTCTCGGTCGTCATGGCTCACCCCGTGTTGAGGGGGCAGTAAGGCGAGAGGGGGCGGGAGGCAAGGGATTTTGCATTCTGCGAATTGCCCTGCCGCTGTCCCCGGATCCATTCCGGCCGTAACGGCAAGGAACGATCTTATCCCCACCTTCCGCCCCGGCGATTGAACTCCGCCGCCCGACCGGCCATCATCGGCCCGATGACCATTCCGAACATCATCACCATCGGCCGCCTGATCATCGTGCCCTTCGTGATCGTCATGATCATGCAGCAGCGGTGGAGCACCGCCTTCGTGCTCTTCGTGATCGCGGGGGTATCCGACGCCATCGATGGGTTCATCGCGCGAAAATTCGACATGCGGAGCGAGTTCGGGGCCTATATCGACCCCATCGCCGACAAGGCCCTGCTGGTCTCGATCTACGTGACGCTCGCCATCGTGGGGGCGATCCCGAGCTGGCTCGCCATCGTGGTCGTGTCCCGGGACGCGATGATCGTGACGGCGGTGCTCCTGTCCTGGGTCATGAGCCGCCCGGTCGAGATCAAGCCGCTCCTCGTCAGCAAGCTGAACACGGGGGCGCAGATCGCCTTCGCGGCCTTTGCGCTCGCCGCCAATGCCTTCGGGGCTGAACTCGCCGGGCTCGAGGATGTTGCCATGGTGCTGGTCGCGACCTTGACCATAGCCTCGGCCGGTGCCTATCTCGGGGGCTGGCTGCGGCACATGACCACCTGAAGGCCAGAATTGCAGGGTATGGAGTACCGATGACGGTCCAACGGCAGATCGGATTCTGGATTGCGGCGCTCGTCGTTGCGGTGTTGCTGCTGTTCGTCCTGCGCGGCATCCTCCTGCCCTTCGTGGCGGGCTTCGCGGTGGCCTACCTGCTCGACCCGCTGGCCGACCGCCTGCAGAAGATCGGGGTCGGACGCCTGGGCGCGAGCCTGCTGATCCTCGTCCTGTTCGTCCTGGTCTTCATCCTCTGCCTCATGATCCTCGTGCCCTTCGCGGCACAGCAGGTGGCCGCCTTCGTGGAAAGGCTCCCCGGCTACGTGACGAGGCTTCAGGAGCTGGGCGCCCAGCAGATCGGCCCGCTGATTCAGAAGCTCGGGCTGGAGGATGCGCTGCCCGCGGCGCCGCCCTCCGTGGGCAATCTCATCAGCCAGGGCATCGCCTGGATCACCGCCTTCCTGCAGGGGCTATGGTCCGGCGGGCAGGCCCTCCTCGGCATCTTCTCCCTGCTGGTGGTGACCCCGGTCGTGGCCTTCTACATGCTGGTCGACTGGGACCGTATGGTGCGGACCGTCGATTCCTGGATGCCGATGAAGCACCGGGACACGATCCGGGCCATCGCCTACGACATCGACCGGGCCATCGCGGGCTTCGTCCGGGGCCAGGCCCTGGTCTGCCTGATCCTCGGCACCTTCTATGCGGTGAGCCTCGCCCTGATCGGGCTCAATTTCGGCGCGCTGATCGGCATGATGGCGGGCATCCTGAGCTTCATCCCCTATGTGGGTTCGCTCACCGGCCTCATCCTGTCGGTCGGCGTCGCCATCGTGCAGTTCTGGCCGGACTGGACCATGATCGCGGCGACGCTCGGCATCTTCATCTTCGGCCAGTTCGTGGAGGGCAACATCCTGTCGCCGAAGCTGGTGGGGGATTCCGTCGGCCTGCACCCGGTCTGGCTCATGTTCGCCCTCGTCGCCTTCGGCGCCCTGTTCGGCTTCGTCGGGCTGCTCCTGGCTGTGCCGCTCGCCGCGGCCGTCGGGGTCATCGCGCGCTTTGCCCTGCGCCAGTATCTGGCAAGCCCATTCTATCGCGGCTCGGAGCCGGTGATCCTGAAGCCGAAGGTCGAGCCCGGGAGGGTCGATCTCGATGCGTGAGGCGCCCAAGCAGCTCGCCTTCGATCTGCCGCTCGATCCCCGTTTCGGCGCCGAGGACTTCCTGGTCAGCCCGTCGAACGAGCAGGCCTACGGCCTCATCGAGAGCTGGCCCGAATGGCCCGACACGATCCTTCTCCTCGTCGGCCCGCGCGGCAGCGGCAAGAGCCATCTCGCCTCCATCTGGGCGACGAACGCCCATGCCTGGACCATCGACGCCTCCGGGATCACCCAGGCCCTTGTCCCGCATCTCGTCTCGAACGGCGCGCTCGCCATCGAGGACATGGACCGGGGAGAGCGGGACGAGTCGGCCCTGTTCCACCTCCTGAACCTCGCCCGCGAGAAGAGGGCTTCGCTCCTGATCACGAGCGAGACGCCGCCCGATCGCTGGGGCCTGCGCACGCCCGATCTCCTGTCGCGTCTGCGGCTGGCGCCGAGCGTTTCACTCGAGGCGCCGGACGATGCGCTGCTCAAGGCCGTCCTGGTGAAGCTTTTTGTCGACAGGCAACTCGTGGTCGACACCTCCGTTGTCGACTATATTGCCCTGCGGATCGAACGGTCGCTGGCGAAGGCCTCCGAGCTTGTGGCGCTCCTCGACAGGGAGGCCCTGAGCCGGGGGCGCCGCGTGTCCCGAGGCATCGCGGCGGAGATCCTAGGGGCCACACAGGAAACGGATGAGAGCGAGTGAAGCACGACACTGACGCCGCGTTATCGAACCGTCGTGAAACCGTCACGAAGCCCAGGGCAAGACGGTCGCCGAAGAAGGAAGCGGCGGAGATCGACGTGCGCAGTGCGATTGCCCTGAAAGAGGTGGAGACCGTCAGCGAGGCTCCCTTGCCGAAGGCGCCGCCGGATATCGAGCTCGACGGCGCGGTGCTGCGGAAGTTCCCCCAGCGCTTCATCAACCGGGAACTGTCCTGGCTGCAGTTCAATCGCCGGGTGTTCGAGGAGGCGTCGAACCGCAACCATCCGCTCCTGGAGCAGCTGCGCTTCCTGTCGATCTCGGCCGATAACCTGGACGAGTTCTTCATGGTCCGCGTCGCGGGCCTGATCGGCCAGGTGCGCTCGGGCATCGCCGCCGCCTCGCAGGACGGGCTCACTCCGCAGGAGCAGCTGTCGAAGATCGCGGTCGCCGTCTCCCACCTCGCCTCGGATCAGCAGCGGCGCTGGCGCGAATTGCGGGATGCGCTCCTGGAGGAGGGCATCGTCCTCACCGAGGGGGCGGGGCTCACGAAGGCGGAGGCCTCCTGGCTCGAGGATTACTTCCTCAACCACGTCTTCCCGGTGCTGACGCCGCTCGCCATCGATCCGGCGCATCCCTTCCCGTTCATTCCCAATCTCGGCTCCTCCATCGCCCTGAAGCTGGTGCGCCAGAGCGACGGCAAGGTTCTGAACGCGCTGATCCGCCTGCCGTCGCGCGCCGAGCGCTTCATCCGCCTGCCGGATTTCGCCGAGACGGGCGCGACCCGCTTCATCGCGCTCGAGCAGACGATCGTGCTCTACACGAGCCGCCTGTTCCCCGGCTACGAGGTGCAGGGGCAGGGCGCATTCCGCGTGATCCGCGATTCCGATATCGAAGTGGAGGAAGAGGCCGAGGACCTGGTGCGCCTGTTCGAGACGGCGCTCAAGCAGCGCCGCCGCGGCAGCGTGATCCGGCTCGAAGTCGAGGCGGCGATGCCCGAGGACCTGCGCCTCTTCGTGGCCGAGGAAATGGAGGTTTCCAACGACGAGGTCTTCGTCGTCGAGGGCATGATGGGCCTGCGGGACCTGTCGCAACTCGTCGCGCTGGAGCGTCCCGACCTCAAGTTCAAGCCCTACAATCCGCGCTTCCCCGAACGCATCCGCGAGCACAGCGGCGATTGCTTCGCGGCGATCCGCGAGAAGGACATCATCGTCCACCACCCCTATGAATCCTTCGACGCGGTGGTGCAGTTCCTGCGCCAGGCCGCGCGGGATCCGAACGTGGTGGCGATCAAGCAGACGCTCTACCGCACCTCGTCGGATTCCCCCATCGTGGCCGCGCTCGCGGAGGCGGCCGAAGCGGGCAAGTCGGTCACCGCCCTCGTCGAGCTCAAGGCGCGCTTCGACGAGGAGGCCAATATCCGTTGGGCCCGCGACCTGGAGCGCGCCGGCGCCCAGGTAGTGTTCGGCTTCATCGAATTGAAGACGCACGCGAAGCTGTCGATGATCGTGCGCCGCGAGGGCAGCCAGCTCATCACCTATTGCCATGTGGGCACGGGCAACTACCATCCGATCACCGCGCGCATCTACACGGACCTGTCCTACTTCACCGCCGATCCGGTGATCGGCCGGGACGTGTCGCGCATCTTCAACTTCGTGACGGGCTACGCGGAACCCGCCGAACTGGAGCGCATGGCGGTCTCGCCGCTCACTCTGAGAAAGCGCCTGCTCCAGCATATCGAGGAGGAGGTGGCCCATGCCAGGGCGGGGCGGCCCGGCGCGATCTGGTGCAAGTGCAACGCGCTTGTCGATGCCGACATCATCGACGCGCTCTACGACGCGAGCGCAGCGGGCGTGCAGGTCGATCTCATCGTGCGCGGAATCTGCTGCCTGAGGCCCGGCATCAAGGGCCTGTCGGAGAACATCCGGGTCAAGTCCATCGTGGGACGCTTCCTGGAGCACACGCGCATCTATGCCTTCGGCAACGGGCAGGGCCTGCCCAACCCGAAGGCGCATGTCTACATCTCGTCCGCCGACCTCATGTCGCGCAATCTCGACCGGCGCGTCGAGGCGCTGATGCCGATCCTCAATCCGACCGTGCACCAGCAGGTGCTCGACCAGATCATGCTCGCGAACCTCCTCGACAACGAGCAGAGCTGGACGGTCCTTCCCGACGGCTCGAGCCAGCGGGTGGTGCTGGCCAAGGGCGAGGAGCCGTTCAACGCACACAAGTATTTCATGACCAATCCGAGTCTGTCGGGCCGTGGCAAATCCCTCAAGACCTCCAGTCCGAAGGCGCTCGCGAAGCGCGGGCAGCGCTGACATGCCGGCCCTCAGCTCCGAGGCTCCCGGGCGGCTCAAGCTCGGCCTTCCCGTCGCCATCATCGATATCGGGTCCAACTCCGTGCGCCTCGTGGCCTATGAGGGGCTCTCCCGCGCGGTCACGCCGATTTACAACGAGAAGGTCCTGTGCGGACTCGGGCGCCATGTCGCGACCACCGGCCGCCTTGACGACGAGGCCGTGGACCGGGCGCTTCGCGCGCTCGCCCGGTTCCGCGTCCTCTGCGATACGATGAACGTGTCCGAGGTCTTCGTGCTGGCCACCGCGGCGGCGCGCGATGCCACCAACGGGCCCGCCTTCCTGCAGGCGGCCGCCGAGGCCTGCGGCCGGCCGATCAGCCTGCTCTCCGGCGCCGAGGAGGCGCGGGTATCCGCGCTCGGGGTCATCGCCGGCTTCCACGAGCCGGACGGCCTCGTGGGCGACATGGGCGGCGGCAGCCTGGAGCTGGTCGACGTGCAGGGTTCGCAGGTCGGGCAGGGGGTGACCATGCCCTTGGGCGGCCTCGCCCTGCAGGACGTGAGCGGCGGCTCCCTGCGGAAGGCGCAGAGGATCGTGCGCGAGGCGCTCGAGCGCGCCCCGGAGCATCTCGAAAGCCTGCACGGACGCACCTTCTATGCGGTCGGCGGCACGTGGCGCGCCTTGGCGCG
This sequence comes from Pseudomonadota bacterium, assembly GCA_023386155.1. Classification (GTDB taxonomy): domain Bacteria; phylum Pseudomonadota; class Alphaproteobacteria; order Rhizobiales; family Beijerinckiaceae; genus Microvirga. The sequence goes on along the minus strand of JAEWKH010000057.1, from coordinate 11,519 downwards.
GCTGCATCAGGCGGCGCGGGATTATCCCCTGCACGTGATGCACGGCTACGTCATCGATCCCGATGACGGGCTCGATTTTCTGCGTCTCGTCGAGGGGGCCGATTCCAAGACCCTGAAGGATATCGAGAGCATCTCCGAGGCCCGCCGTCCGCTGCTCGCCTATGGCGCCATCGTGCTGCAGGAGATCATCCGCCTCGGCGAGCCGAAGGAGGTCGCCATCTCGGCCTTCGGGGTGCGCGAGGGCGTGCTGTTCGACCAGCTCGATCCCGAGACCCGCGAGCGCGATCCGCTGCTCGCGGCCGCCGGCGACCTCAACCTGCTGCGCTCCCGCTCGCCCCGCCACGGGGTGGAGCTGTCCGAATGGACGGAAGCCTTCATCCGGAGCATTAATCTTCCGGAAACGGAGAGGGAGACCCGCCTGCGCCACGCGGCCTGCCTGCTGGCCGATATCGGCTGGCGCGCGCATCCCGACTACCGAGGCGAGCAGAGCCTCAACCTGATCGCCTACGGGGCCTTCGCGGGGCTCGACCATCCGGGCCGCGCCTATCTCGCCCTGTCGATCTTCTTCCGGCACGAGGGACTCTCGCCGGACAAGGTGAGCTCGCGCATCAAATCCCTCGCCGGTCCCCGCCTCTTGGAGCGCGCCCGCCTGCTCGCGGCCTTGATGCGCATCGCCTATCCGGTCTCGGTCGCCATGGAAGGGGTGCTGCCGCAGGCCCCGCTCACGGCCCGCGGCAGCCAGATCGTGCTGCAGCTTCCCGCCCATCTGGAGCCGCTCGCCAACGAGCGCCTGACCGGTCGCCTTCGAGCCCTGGGCAAGCTGCTCAACATGGACCCAGTGGTCGAGATCGCGTGAGAGCCGCGACTGCGTCGGAAAGTCTGGGGGGATAAGGGTTTACAGAAAGTGACGCTGCGTTAGCTTGTGGGGCTGTAAGTAACGCTACGGCGGGGAGGTCCTGTGGAGCTGATCGATCTCACAGCCGTTCGCACCGCCGAGCGTTCCAGCGAACCTTATAACTACGTCCTTGCCTCCAACTTCCTGAAGCAGAACAGGATCGATGACCTGCGGCGGGACTTTCCGGCCATCGACAAGCCCGGTTACCTGACCGTGGACGAGGTCGGGCTTCAAGGGCGCTTCAAGCAGCTCATCGACGAGCTCGAGGGGCCCGAGCTGACCGAGGAACTGTCGAAGACGTTCGGGATCGACCTGCATTCCTTTCCCCGATTGACCACCATCATGAAGAAGTCGCAGCCGAAATACGGCGCCATCCACACGGATGGCCCGTCCAAGGTCATGACCATGCTGGTCTACATGAACGACGAGTGGGAGCAGGAAAGCGGCGGCCGCCTGCGCGTTCTCTACGACGAGAAGAACTACGACCGCTACAAGCTCGAAGTGCCGCCCACCATGGGCACCATGTTCGCCTTCCTGCGCGCGGACAATTCCTGGCACGGCCATCTGCCCTTCGCCGGCGAGCGCCGCGTCGTCCAGGTCGCCTGGGTGAGAAGCCAGGCCGACGTGGACCGCAAGAAGAAGCACAACAAGCTGGCCCAGGTCTTCAAGGGAATTTTCGGACGCTGATCCTCCTGCGGCGCGTGGCGCTTGGTGTATAAGCGATGGCCGGGTTCCGCCCGGCCATTTGCTTGCCGGGGGGAACCATGGAGCCCGATATCAGGACGACGGGAACACGCATCGTCTACGAGAACCGCTGGATGCGCGTGCGGGAGGACGCCATCGTCCGTCGCGACGGATCGCCCGGCATCTACGGTGTCGTCGAGAAGACCGACTTTGCCATCATCGCTCCCGTCGAGAACGGCGTGATCCACCTGGTGGAGCAGTACCGCTATCCGGTGCGGGGCCGCTATTGGGAACTGCCGCAGGGCTCCTGGGAGGATGCTCCCGGCACCGATCCGTTGGAACTCGCCCGCGCCGAACTCGCCGAGGAGACCGGGCTGACCGCGCAGGCCATGCTGCATGTGGGGCACCTGTTCGAGTGCTACGGGCATTCGAACCAGGGCTTCCACATCTATCTCGCGCAAGGCCTCCGGCCGGGCGAGGCGCTCCGCGAGCGGACCGAGCAGGACATGGTGAGCCGCGCCTTCCCGCTCGACGAGGTGCTGGCGATGATCGCGGACGGCACCATCAAGGACGCGGCGACGGTGGCGACCCTGGGGCTGCTGCGGCTGAAGGGGATTCTTTGACCTCCTCGTGACCTCGCACGATGCGCTCTTCCAGACGTGGGACGTCGGCCACTGGGTCGAGGAAGCGGTCTCCGTGTCCCGAAGTGCCAAGCGATTATCCCGAATTGTCAAGCGCAAGCGTCTTTGGGCTCATACTATCGTCCCGCCCAAGAAGAATGAATTCCGGGTACGGGGAAGCGGACCTCGCGGACGATATCACCCGCAAGTGCATGCGGTACACGGAGGGAAAACCTTCGTTGGCCGAACGCTTGTCCGTCGCCGGACCCACATGGTCTCGTCCACGATGCAGGAGCTGAACGTGTCAGCCGAATTGCGGAGCGCAGCGCAGGAAACGCGAAGACAAGATGGCGGGCCCTTGCTCTTGCCTGGAAGATCGCAAGGCGCTTGCCGTCCTCGGGAAGTGCATCTTGCGTCCGTCATTGGCGCCATCGGTGCGCTGGCGTTGGCCGGATGCACCACGTCGGGCAGTACGTCATCCGCAGCGGCCAATGCCGAGGCCCCCGCGGCCTTCGCGCGGGAACGCCTGATCGGCCAGTGGGGCGTCGCATCGTTTCATGTCGACAAGGATCGGCCGAGGACCGAGCGGGAGGCGCGGGCTCAATGCAGCCAGCCCTACAGGATCGCCAAGGGGCCGACCGACGGCGTGATGATGCATGTCGCGGACGATCCGAAGCTCTATGAGCTCAGGCTCAAGGGCGATACGGCGGGCAGAACCTATCTCGGTTTCGAGGCGCCTCCGGGCGATCCGCAGGATCGGGAGATTCTCTCGGCGACCGACAAGCTCATGACAATGCGCTTCGTCGATCCGGATGCGGACCGGCGTTATGGGACCTTTGTCTACGTGCGCTGCGGCGCCTGACGACCATACCTCGAGAGTGGAGGACAGGATGTTGCGGAGCCTGCGAGCAAACCAGCACCGTGCGACACGAGTTTCCCGCATGATTTCGGCAGGCATTGTCCTTGCTCTGGCTGCGTGTCTTCCTCTCCGCACGGCCTGGGCGCAAGCCGCGCGAGCTGCGCAGGAGACCCTTCAAATCGGAGATGAGCCGGGGCGCATCTCGACCGAAGAGGTCGTCATCACGGATGGGCCCTATGCCCGGCAGGTCGTGTTCTTCAGGTCCAGCGAACCGCCAGGCACCTTGATCATCCACACATCCGAGCGGTTCCTGTACGTGGTTCAGGGCAACAACCGGGCTCTGCGCTATGGCATCGGCGTCGGGCGCGAAGGCTTTCAATGGTCCGGACTGGTGCAGGTCAGCCGCAAGGCCGAGTGGCCGGACTGGCGGCCGCCGCCGGAAATGATCGCACGCCAGCCCTACCTCCCGCGCTTCATGGCAGGCGGTCCCGGCAACCCGATGGGGGCACGCGCGCTCTACCTCGGATCGACGGTGTTCCGCGTCCACGGCACCAACCAACCGGAGACGATCGGCCATGCGATCTCATCGGGCTGTTTCAGGCTGGCCAATGGCGACATCATCGACCTGTACGAACGCGTGCCGGTCGGCACGAAGGTGGTGGTCCGTCATGGAGCCAGTCTCTAGCGCATCGTGCGAAAAAGTGGATTCGGTTTTTCGCGCCCAACGATGCGCTCTTCAAAGAGTGGAGCATCGTGCGAAAAAGTGGACCCGGTTTTCCGCAATGAACGATGCACTCACTCATAAAGAATTATCGGAAGGGGGAGAGACGGTCATGGTGAACGCAGTCAAAGGCGCCATGCGCCGAGCCTTCGCTGCTGTTGCAGGCCTTCTGCTCTGCGCCTCAGCGCTGCCAGCCGCTGCCGGGACGCTCGATACGGTCAGGCAGCGGGGCGTCCTGCAATGCGGTGTCAGCGAGGGGCTGCTCGGCTTCTCGGAGCGCAACGACAAGGGCGAGTGGTCCGGTTTCGATGCGGACTTCTGCCGGGCCGTTGCGGGGGCCATCTTCGACGACAGGACGAAGGTCTCGTTCGTGCCGCTATCCGCGGCTGAGAGATTCGATGCCCTTCGCTCGGGCCGCATCGATCTCCTGTCCCGCAACTCGACCTGGACGCTGGAGCGGGAAGCCGGCCTGGGGCTCGCCTTCGCGGGCATCACCTATCATGACGGCCAGGGCTTCATGGTGATGCGTGATCTCAACGTGACGGCCGCGCTTGAACTCGATCGCGCCAAGGTCTGCGTCGAAACAGGCACGACGAGCCAGCTCAACCTGGCCGATTTCTTCCGCGCCAACTCGATGACGTTCGAGGAGCGTGCCTTCCCGAGCGCCGCGGAAGCCCTCAATGCCTTTCAGACCGGGCAATGCAACGTCCTGACCAGGGACCTGTCCGCCCTCTATGCGGAGCGTCAGAAGCTGCCGCGTCCGAGCAACGCCATCGTGCTGCCCGATGTCATCTCGAAGGAGCCGCTCGGGCCGGTGACCCGCGCCGACGATTTTGCCTGGTTCAACATCGTGAAATGGGTGAACTTCGCGCTCGTGAACGCGGAAGAGCTCGGGATCTCGTCCCAGAACGCCGCAGAGGCGAAGAGTTCCAGCAAGCCTGCCATACGCCGCTTCGTCGGCCTGGAGGGCGAGTTCGGCCGCATGCTGGGGCTGGACAATGCCTGGGCCCTCAACGCCGTCCGGGCGACGGGCAATTTCGCCGAAATCTACGAACGGAACCTCGGCGTCGAGTCGCGGCTCGGCATCCCGCGCGGACTCAACCAGCTGTGGAGCATGGGAGGAGTGCTCTACGCGCCGCCGATCCGGTGAGTCTCAGAAGCCGGGTTGAAGCTCAGGCCTGAGCAATCTCCCTGAGCTTCACCCGGCCGCGTTCCAGCACCAGTCCGAGCTGGCCGTTCTTCAAGGCCACGGCCTTTTCGCCGAACAGCTTGCGGCGCCAGCCGTGCAGGGAGGGGACATCGGCGCTGTCGCTGTCGGCGATGGCTTCCAGTTCCTCGACAGTGGCGATGATCTTGGGCGCGACGCCCTCCTGCTCGGCCACCGCCTTGAGCAGGACCTTCAGCAGGTCGACCACGGAGCCGGTGCTGGAGCGGCCGCGGCTGCGCTCGGGCATGGGGATGGTGGCGGGATCGCGGTGGAGCGCGCGCTCGACCGCGTCGAGGATCTCGGCCCCGGTGCGGGAGCGCTCGAAGCCGTTCGGGATGGTGCGAAGCCGTCCCAGCGCCTCCACGCTGCGGGGGGCGGCGGTGGCGATGTCGATCACCGCATCGTCCTTGAGGATGCGCCCGCGGGGCACGTCGCGTCCTTGAGCCTCGCGCTCGCGCCAGGCGGCGACTTCCATGAGCACCGCGACCTCGCGCGGCTTGCGCAGGCGGCCCACGAGGCGCCGCCAGGCATTGTCCGGATCGGCCTGATAGGTTTCCGGCGAGGTGAGGACCGCCATTTCCTCGGCGAGCCATTCGAGGCGGCCATTCTTCTGGAGCTGGTCCAGCAGCGCCTCGTAGACCTTCACCAGATGGGTGACGTCGGAGAGGGCGTAGGTGAGCTGCGCGTCCGTGAGGGGGCGGCGCGACCAGTCGGTGAAGCGGGAGGACTTGTCGATCTTGGCCTTGGCGAGGTCGTTGGTGAGCTGCTCGTAGGAGACCGAGTCGCCATAGCCGCACACCATGGCGGCGACCTGGGTGTCGAACAGGGGCTCGGGCACGATGCCGCCGAGGTTCCAGACGATCTCAAGATCCTGCCGGGCGGAATGGAACACCTTCACCACGTTCCTGTCGGCCATGAGCGCCATGAAGGGCTCGAGGCTGATGCCCTCGGCCAGCGGGTCGATGAGATAGGCTTCCGCAGGGTCGGGGCTTGCCATCTGGATCAGGCAGAGCTTCGGGTAATAGGTGGTCTCGCGCAGGAACTCCGTATCGACGGTCACGAACGGATGCTGGCTGAGACGGCGGCAGGCGGCGGCCAGGGCGTCGGTGGAGGTGATCAGGTCCATGAAGCGTACATAAACCATCGGAACGGGGCCCGCGAGTCCGCCGAGGCCGGATCCCCCGATTGTCGGAGGATAAGGTAAAGCCCGCCCGGCCGTCGGGCAGGGCGGGGCATCGTTGTTCCGTAACGGGCGGCCCGGTCCTTCCCGTCAGGCCCGGGTGAGGCCGGTCATGCCCGGCGGCTGCCGGGCCGCCTCGGCGAAGGCGAGGGCGTCGCCGTCCATCGGCGGGGAGACGCGGCCTTCGCGCAGGACCACGATCCGGTCCGCCGCGCGGATCGTCTCGGGGCGGTGGGCGATGACGATGCGGGTGATCTTCAGCCCCGCCAGCGCCCGGTTGACCTCGCGCTCCTTGTCGAGGTCGAGATGCGAGGTGCCCTCGTCCATGAAGAGCATGCGCGGGCGGCGGTAGAGCGCGCGGGCCAGCAGCACGCGCTGGCGCTGGCCGCCCGAGAGGGTGGTGCCCATGTCGCCGATGAGGGTGTTGTAGTTCATGGGCATGGCCATGATCTCGTCGTCGATCCCGGCGATCCGCGCGCAGTCCCGCATCCAGTCGAGATCGAGGCTCGCATCGAAGAAGCAGATATTCTCCGCGATGCTGCCGGAGAGCAGCTGGTCGTCCTGCATGACGACGCCGACCTGCGAGCGGAAGGCCTGGATGTCCATGTTCTCGAGCGGAACCCCGTCGATCAGCACCGTTCCGGCCGTGGGCCTGAACAGGCCGATCATGATCTTGAGCAGCGTCGTCTTGCCTCCGCCCGAGGGCCCGGTGATGGCGACGAACTCGCCCGCAGCGACCTTCAGGCCCGCCCCGGAGAGAACCTCCGGCTCCGTATCCGCATAGCGGTAGGTGACGTCCTGGAGTTCCAGCGCGCCGGCGACCGGACGGGTCACAAGGCTCTCCCCGTGCCGGTTCTGCTCCCGCTCGGCGAGGGCGATGTCGGACAGCCGGTCGAGATGCAGGTCGAGCATGCGATACTGGATGCCGGTCTCGATCAGGTTGGTGGCCTTGCTCAGGAACTGTTCCTTGTAGGCCATGAAGGCGTAGAGCATGCCGACGGTCAGCTCGTTCGCCATGATGGCGCGCGCGCCGAGATAGACCACGAGCACGTTCTGGAGCCCGTAGATCATGTCGTTCGCCGTCCTGAAGCCGATGGTGAAGCGGCCCTGCCGGATGCCGCGGCTGATCGCTTCCGCGGAGCGGTTCTGCCACAGCGCCTCACGGTCGGCCTCGCGCCCGAAGATCTTGATGCTCTGGATCGCCCGTGCCGTTTCGATGAAGGTTGTCTGTTCCCTCGCGGCCGCCTCGATCATCTCCTCCTGACGCTGGCGCAGGGTGCGGTAGAGCGCGAAGCGCAGGAGCGCGTAGAGCATGAGTGCCGAAACGACGACGCCGGAGAGCCTCGGGCTATAGATCAGGATCATCACGAGAGTGAGCGTCGCCATGACCCCGTCGACGAAGGCGGCGACGAGGCCCTCGGAGATCAGCCGCTGGATCGGCTCCGCCGAACGGAAGCGCGAGACGAGATCGCCGATATGGCGCTTCTCGAACCAGCTCAGAGGCAGCCGCACCAGATGATGGAACAGGTTCGCGCCCATCTGGAAGTTGAGCGCGCTGCTCAGGAAGAGCAGCACATGAGAGCGCAGCCATTCCGCGCCGATATGGATCAGCGTGAGCAGCCCGAAGCCGAGGGCCAGGGCCGTCAGCAGGCCAGTGTCGCCCTTCATCACCGCCTCGTCGACGGCAAGCTGCATGTAGAAGGGCGCCGCGAGAACGGCGAGCTGCAGCATCGCCGACAGGGCAAGCGCCTGCGCGAGCGCGCGCGTGATTCCGCCCATCCGGCCCCAAAGGGCCGCGAGGCTCAAGCGCGACGTTTCCTTCCTGCGCTCGAACGCGCTCGTCGGCGTCAGCTCCAGGGCGATGCCGGTGAAATGGCGTCCGGCCTCGTCGAGGGTCAGCATGCGCACGCCCATGGCCGGGTCATGGATCGTGACCTTCCGGGCGCCGACCGCTTTCAGCACCACGAAGTGGTTCATGTCCCAATGCAGGATGCAGGGCAGCTTGATCTGTCCCAGCTGCCCGGGCTCGAGCCTGAGGCCGCGGCCGGTCATGCCCAGCCGCTGGCCCATCGTCAGCACATCCTTGAGGGTCACGCCCTTGAGCGAGACGGAAAACAGGCGGCGCAGGGCCGTGAGATCCACCTCGCGGCCGTGGTAGGTGGCGATCATGGCAAGGCAGGCGAGCCCGCACTCGGCCGCTTCCGACTGCATGATCGCGGGCAGGCGCGGCGTGCCGAAGTAATCGAGACGGGCGAAGAGCTTCACATCCGTCCCCTGACGCTGATGAGCGGCTCGAACAGCCATGCGACGAGAGAGCGGCCTTCCAGCACGATGTCCGCCTTGAGAGTCATGTCCGGCTGGAGCGGCACCTTCCGCCCGAAGGCGTCGATGTCCTGCCGGTCGAGGCGCACGGTCACGCGATAGGCGGGCTCGGTGAGAGCCGTCCTGCCGACCACCTCGCTGGGCAAGAGCACGGCCTGCGACACAGTCGCGACGCTGCCGCCGAGCGTTCCGAAGCGCTGATAGGGAAAGCCATCGACCATCAGCCGCACCCGCTGGCCGGGCTCGACGAAGCCGATGGCGCGGCTCGGCACGAAGAGTTCGGCGAGAAGGCTCGCACCTTCAGGGAGAAGGGTGAGGAGAGGCTTGCCGGGGTCGACGCTCTGGCCGGGAGCCGCCTGAAGGGCCGTGACGCGCCCGGCCGCCGGAGCCGTGATGACCTGCGCCCGCTGGGCCGCCGCCTCCGCCATCTGGCGCTCCCTGTCCGCGAGGCTGAGGCGCAGTTGCGCCAGATTTTCCGCCCGCTGCGCGGGCAGTTGCTCGCGCTGGAGCTGGATCTGGCCCAGCTCCTTCTCGGCCTCCGCCAGCTCGCGGTCGATCTCGGCAAGGGACTGGCGGCGGGCGAGCAGCGCCTCGTCCTGCTCCTGCAGGGCCGCGCGGGTGGTGTGACCCTGTTCGGCGAGGCGGGCGAGGGTGTTGCGCCGCTCCTCCGTCACCTTGACACGTTCGGTCATGAGCGCGCGCTGGACGGCGAGCGCCTCCCGCTCCGTCGTCGCGGCGGCTATCGCTGCATCCAGGCGCCGAATCTCGTTCGCCGTGCGTGCGGGATCCGCCGCGATCTGCTCCTTCAGCACGTCGACCTGCGTTGCCAGCGACGCGAGGACCGCGCCGTCGAGGGTCCCGCCCGCCTCGAGGGCCTGCCGGGAGGCGACAATGAAGAGGGGCTGGCCCACGGCCACCCGGTCGCCGTCCTGCACCATCAGGGCGGTAACGACGCCGCTGCGCATGGGTGACACGCGCACCGCGCCACCCGTCAGGGCCAGGGCTCCGCTGGCGGTTTCCTTGCGGGCATATTCGGCCGTGCCGAGGAAAACGACGACGGCAGCGAGGCAGGCCAGGATGAAGCCGCCGAGGAGATGCCAGGAAAGAGGGGCGGCCGGAAGCGACACGGACGAATGCTCGCCCGTGGCTGCCGTCACGGCCTGTGGCCGGAACAAGGATCGCTGAGCCACCTCAGACCCTCAGTGCAACATGGTTATGTCACTATGTTGCAGAAATGACGAAGCGGCACAAGGAAAAGGGGAGTGCGTCAGGCGCCGACCTGGGCGCGGGCGATATACTTCCGCCGCGCCTTGGCCTGCCGCTCGGCGCGCTTCATGAGCCAGTCGAGGATGTTGTGCTCGACCACGAGGCCGGTCTCCGCATCTTCCAGGCGCTGGATCCGGTCCACCCGGAAGCCGCGGTAGCCGTCATCGGACAGGATGTCGATGCCGCCCAGCAGCATCTTGCCGGGACCCACCTTCAACTCGCGCGCCAGCACCCAGCGCCGGCTCGGATTGCCGGCCTGATCGATATAGTCGAGCTCCAGCGCGCCCTCCAGCGGATAGACGTGCCAATTGCCCTCGATCCGCTCCTCGACAGGGGCGTTCCGGGCCGGTCTCAACAGGGATGTCGCAAGGGTGCTAACCATAGACAGTATATGGGAATTCACCCTTTGTTCCGCAAGGATTCGGGAGGCCCTGAAGCTGGAAAAGAGCGAGGGAAAAAGGGCCTCCGGCCGACAGGATCGAGGCCCTCTCTATCAGGGCACAACAGGTCATATCGAGAGGTCAGGGCTGCGCCAAGCTGCCGAGGCCTCCGTCCAGCAACCGGAGCAGAGCTGAAATCAGGAGGATCGTGGTCAGGATCCCGCTTGCGACTACGACGAAGCGGAAAAGGGCCTCGACGAAATCCTCGGGCGACCGCTTCATGAAACCCTCTTCGAGCACATTCTTTGAATTCTTCTAGAGAGGGCGGCGCCAGCGGGCGCTAACCTTTGTTAAGGCCAAGTCTTGAGTGGCTTAGACGTTTGACGGATCGAAATCGTTCCCGGCCGGCATGAGAGGCTTCGACGGGTCCGCATGGCTTCGCCGACGGACGGGACGGTCATGGGCGATGTGCTCCGACGCACACGAGAATGAGGTACTCCGGGCGGGACGATTGTTGGACTCGCCGCAAGAGGACAGAATTCCCGTCACATCCAAGAAAGATGATCCCATGCAGGCCCTTTTCATCGCCTCTCTTTACCTGAGCGTGACCCTGACAACCTTCCTGCTGTTCGTCAGCCTGACCAATCTCGCGGGTCCCGTTGCAGGCCTGACGATTCACTGAGCGGCTTTCGGCGGGTGAGGGCATCGGAGCCGAGCGTGGGGCTGCGCACCGCCATGCCTGTTCGTCATAGGCCCTCGCTCCCCAACCGTCGCCATGGCCTTCCCGGATTTGGTGCAGGGATCAGTGCCGGCCATCCCGATGGGAAGAGCGCACCGCCTCTCCCTCGCCCGGGCGGGAGAGGGCCGGGGTGAGGGCAGGCCGGTGCCGGAGAGGATGGTGTCCGTTCCGCCCCCAACCCACATCCTTCGGTGCGAGGCGATGCGAGGCGCAGGCGCTGTCTCCCTCCCCACCCCTCTCAGGCCTGCCTGAGAGGGGCATCCTCTTGCGCAAGTCGGGAACACCCGACTTGCGATGGGGAGGGATTAAGGGTGGGGGTGTGAGCGATAGCCTATCTGGGTCAGGCGCCCACACCCCCACCTCCACCTCCTCCCCACAAGGGGGAGGAGAGCTTCCGGCGATCCTGCGAACAATGTTCTCATTTTGTTCTTGACAGGCAGGACAAGCTCGGCTATATCATTGCCCATCCCCGCCCGACGAGGGACGCGCTTCGCGAGGCGTCACAAGTGTCGGGGCAGGGAGCGGGCCTGCCGGACGGCGTACGCAGCCGCCCGGGCAGGAGGCCCTTGGCAGCCTTGTGCGGGTCCAAGTCGAAACGCCTAAAAATCCCGCGTGCGAGGCGCCCTCCGGCTCTTCCACTTACCAT
>JAEWKH010000019.1 GCA_023386155.1 Pseudomonadota bacterium | reverse complement strand
GGTGCCGTAGCCTCACCTCTCCCATGGGGAGAGGTCGAGCGTAGCGAGGGTGAGGGGGTACGCCCTTTCCGGGTGGACCTGTAACCCCTCACCCGCCGCGCTCACGCGCGTCGACCTCTCCCCATGGGAGAGGTGGTCCAGCGCCACAGCTTCATCGACTATCGCCTACACCCCCACCCCGGCTGCTCTCGCAGCCACCCCTCCCCACAAGGGGGAGGGGAAAAGAGCCTGCGCCTCACAGCGAATGACGAGCCGGACTTCCGGGATGAGGTTCAGGACAGGATCAATCGCGGGATGCTGGATCTCACGTCGCCTTCGGCAGGAGCTCCGCCGGCAATTCCCCGGGGCGGAAGGGGCGGGGCTTGTTGAGCCTGATCATCGGTTCGATCTGCCAGACGCCCACCACCGCGAACAGCGCTCCCAGCAGGGCGACACCCGTCGCTCCCATCCGGAGGGCCTGCCAGATCAGGTAGGCCATGGCCAGCAGCGACGCGACGGCGAGCGCCGAGGTGGGTAGCCAGAGCCCCAGGGGCTTTCCGGCCACGAACCTCGCCTGCGGGTTGGCGCGCGCGACGGCCTCGCAGAGCGCATGGGTGAAGGCGCGGTATTCCTGGGTGAGCTCCTGCGCCTCGACGAGGCTCTTCCAATTGAGCGAGTTGAACGTGAAGGACTTGCCGTCCTTCATGGTCACCTTCGTGCGGAAGGACTTCTGCGCCAGCCGTCCGGGCTCGAAGGTCATGCGGACCGTGCTGACGGCGCCGAGCTGGACCTCGTGCACCTTGCGGCCGGAATCCACGGTGAGCGCCCCGTCCTTGAGGATGAAGGCAATCGGCCCGCCGAAGGGCTTGGGGCTGTGGGTGTAGGTCTGGGTCATGCCGCTTCTTATCCGCGCGTCATCCGTTCGGCAAACCGGCACCGCCTCCCGATGAGGCTTATCTGACCAGTTCTCGCATCGCGTGGTCGATGCCTTCGAGGTTGAGCGGGTACATCCGCTCGCCGAAGAGCTGCCGGATCAGGCCGATGGAATGGGTGTAGCCCCAGTGCGGCTGCGGCACCGGGTTCAGCCAGACGGCCTTCGGGAAATGGTCGAGGATGCGCCGGAGCCAGGCCTGGCCGGGCTCCTCGTTCCAATGCTCCACGGAGCCGCCGGGATGGGTGACCTCATAGGGGCTCATGGAGGCATCGCCCACGAAGACGACCCGGTAATCGGACGGATAGGTGCGGATCACGTCGAGGGTGGGGATCACCTCGTCGAAGCGGCGGCGGTTCTCCTTCCACAGGTTCTCGTAGACGCAGTTGTGGAAGTAGAAGTGCTCGAAGTGCTTGAACTCGAGCCGCGCCGCCGAGAACAGCTCCTCGGCGATCTCGATGTGCCAGTCCATGGAGCCGCCCACGTCGAGGAAGAGCAGCACCTTCACGGCGTTGCGGCGCTCGGGCCGCAGGCGCACGTCGAGATAGCCCTTGTGGGCGGTTTCATGGATCGTCCCGTCGAGGTCGAGCTCCTCCGCCGAGCCGGTGCGGGCGAAGCGGCGCAGGCGCCGGAGCGCGATGCGCATGTTGCGCACGCCGAGCTCGACGCTGTCGTCGAAATCCCTGAACTCGCGCTTGTCCCACACCTTCACGGCCCGGAAGTTGCGGTTCCCGTCCTGGCCGATGCGGATGCCTTCCGGGTTGTAGCCATAGGCGCCATAGGGCGAGGTGCCGGCGGTGCCGATCCATTTGTTGCCGCCCTGGTGACGGCCCTTCTGCTCCCTGAGGCGCTCCTTCAGGTTCTCCCAGAGCTTCTCCCAGCCCATGGCCTCGATCTGGCGCTTCTCTTCCTCGGTGAGGTAGCGTTCCGCCAGCTTGCGGAGCCATTCCTCCGGGATGCCAGCTTCATCGAGAGCGTGGCCCATGCTCTCGATGCCCTTGAACACATGGGCGAAGACCTGGTCGAAGCGGTCGAAATGCCGCTCGTCCTTCACCAGGCAGGTGCGGGAGAGATAGTAGAATTCCTCGACGCTCTTGTCGGCCAGGTCCCGATCGAGCGCCTCCAGCAGGGACAGATATTCCCGGAAGGAGACGGGCACCTTGGCGGCGCGCAGCTCTGTGAAGAAGGTGAGGAACATCGGGCCAGAATATCGGATCCAGAGATGGACTTAAACTGTTGGGACCGGCGTCAGGTATCGACCTGGGTCGCCCGCCCGGCCATGGCCGAAGGGGCCGATTTGCCGACGCGGCGGCGGGCCTGGAACACGACCCGGTCCGGGTCGCGCTTCGGGTTCTTCCTTCCGAGGATTTCCCTGAACTCGTCGCGCCGTTCGTGGATCGAGGCGATCACCAGGCCCATCGGGACCCCGATATCGCTCAGGACCGCTTCGCTGAGCTGGAGGGAAGCCTCGATGGTTTCCGGAACCGCATCGTCCACGCCGAGCTCGTAGAGCTGGGCGGCGTGGCGCGCGTCGCGGGCCCGGGCCACGATGGTGATGTCGGAGCATTCCTGCCGCGCGGCCGATACCACGCCCTCGATGGAGCTGAGGGTGTCCAGGGTGATGACGAGCGCAAGCGCCCGGTCGATGCCGCAGGCCCGCAGGAACTCAGGATAGGTCCCGTCCCCGTAGAAGACCGGCTTTCCGGCCTTCCGCTCCGCCGCAACCCGGGAGGGGTCGAGGTCGATGGCGAGATAGGGCACCTTGTGGCGCTCGAGCATTTCCGCCACGAGCTGTCCGACGCGTCCGTACCCGGCGATGATGACGCGGCCGATCTCGTCCGTCGGCGGGGCGATGGCGGCGAGCGGGTCGAGCGGCCGCCGCACCTCGAGCCTGCGGCTCAGGCGCTGCCCCAGGCGGGCCAGGAGCGGGATCGCGACCATCGTGAGCGTCGTCACGAGGAGAAGGTTCTGGCCGATCCCACTTGGCACGAGGCCGGCGATCATGGCCGCGCCCAGGATCACGAGGGCGAACTCGCCGCCGGGCCCCAGGAGGAGGCTTGTTTCGGCGGCGTCCGCCGTGTTGAGGCCGAAATGGCGCCCGAGCGCGACGATGGTCATGCCCTTGATGAGAATGACCGTGGCCGCGAGCGACAGGATCAGCATTGGCGCCTCGAGAAAACGGAACAGGTCGAGGCTCATGCCGACCGACACGAAGAACACCCCCAGGAGCAGCCCTTTGAAGGGCTGGATCGTCACGTCGATGGCGCGCCGGTATTCCGTCTCGGACAGGAGAATGCCGGCGATGAAGGCGCCGAGCGCCATCGAGAGGCCGCTGACGGCGGCGATCACGCTGGTCACCATCACGACGAGCAGACAGGCCGCCATGAAGAGCTCCGGGCTTTTCGTGGCCGAGACGAGCTGAAAGAACGGTCGAAGGATGAGGCGGCCGAGGCCTATGATCACCACCAGGGCGATTCCCGCCTGCAGGAGCAGGACGGCAAAGGTCGACATCGTCACCTCGGGCTTGCCCGTGTCGAGCACCGCGATGGCGAACAGGATCGGCGCTACGAGCAGGTCCTGGAACAGCAGCGCCGAGAAGCTGGCGCGCCCGGCCGCGGTGTTGAGGCGTTTCCGCTCCGCCAGGACCGGGACCACGATGGCGGTCGAGGAGAGGGCCAGAGCCAGGCCGACGACGGTTGCCGCCGTGATCGTCTCGACGGTTTTAAAGGCGTAGAATACCAGCCCGAGGATGAGCGCGCCTGTCAGGACCTGGAGCGAGCCGAACCCGAACACGAGGCGCCGCAGGGTGCGAAGGCGCTGCCAGGACAGCTCGATGCCGATAGCGAAGAGGAGGAAGACCACGCCGAACTCGGCGAGGCGCGAGGTTCCCTCAGGGTTGGTGAAGGTCAGCCAGTTGACCCAGGGATAGGTCGGAACCAGCCGCCCAAGGCCATAGGGTCCCAGCAACGCGCCGGCCGCCAGAAACCCCAGGACCGGACTGATCTTCAGCCGATGGAACAGGGGGACGACGATGCCGGCCGTTGCCAGAAAAAGAATGGGTTCCTGATAGGACTGCAGGTCTATCGCAGCGGCCATTGCTTCCTTCCGGTTGAAACCATCTTCGTTCTACCGGCAACGGATGCGCAAGGGGTTAATTCCGCGGACGATGGAATGACGGGCGCGACATGAGCGCATAGGACCGGCGCCGGTGTCATCCCCGGCGGCCGCAGGCCGGGAAGGGGATCCAGGGTTCCCTTTCCCTCCGCTGCGCTCCGGCCGGGAACGACACGGGGCCCGTATTCCTATCCTAGCGTCGCGAGCGCCTGCGACAGGTCGGCCACCAGGTCGTCCGGATGCTCGATGCCGATGGAGACGCGGATGGTGGCGTCGCTGACGCCGAGGCGGTCGCGGGTTTCCTTCGGCACACCGGAATGGGTGGTCGAAGCCGGGTGCGAGATCAAGGACTCTGTGCCGCCCAGGCTCACGGCCAGCTTGAAGACCTGGAGCGCGTTGAGCACCCGGAAGGCCTCGGCCTCGCCGCCCTTGACGTCGAACGAGAAGGTGGAGCCGGGAGCGTCGCACTGGGCGTCGTAGACCGCCTTCGCCCGCGAATTCTCCGGCAGATAGGCGAGGTGATGGACCTTCGCGACGTTGGGATGCTCGTGCAGGAAGGCGGCCACGACCTCCGCATTGCGGTTCGCGGCATTCATGCGCAGGGCCAGCGTCTCCAGGGAGCGGCCGAGCATCCAGCAGGAATGCGGGTCGAGCTGGGTTCCGATGGAGGAACGCAGCAGGCGCACGGTCCTGATCAGCTCCTTGGAGCCAAGAGCCGCGCCGGCGATCAGGTCCGAGTGGCCGCCCACATATTTCGTCAGCGAATAGACCGAGATGTCGGCCCCGTCCTTGAGAGGCTTCTGGAAGAGCGGCCCGAGCAGGGTGTTGTCGCAGACGATCACAGGGCGATGGCCCTGGGCCGTGCCGATCTCGTCTGCGATCCTCTTGATCAGGGGGATGTCCACCAGGGTGTTGAGCGGGTTGGAGGGCGTTTCGATCATGATGACCGAGACCCGGCCCTTGCCCTGAGCCTCCTTGGCGGCCGCCCGGATGCCGGTCTCGTCCACGCCGTCGCCGAACCCGACCGCCCCGATATTCATGTTGGCCAGCGTCTTGGCGATCAGCGTCTCGGTGCCGCCGTAAAGGGGCTGCGAGTGGAGAATCACGTCGCCGGGCCGGGCGAAGGCCAGGATCGTCGTGGCGATGGCCGACATGCCGGAGGAGAAGAGGAGACCGGCCTCGGCCTCCTCGAAGATGGCGAGCCGGTCCTCGACGATCTCGGAATTGGGGTGGTTGAAGCGGGAATAGACGAGCCCCGCCGCCTCGCCCTTCGGCGGCTCCCGGCGGCCGGCCACGTAGTCGAAGAACTCCTTGCCGTGCTCGGCGCTGTTGAACACGAAGGTCGAGGTCAAGAAGACCGGCGGCTTCACCGCACCTTCCGACAGGGTCGGATCGTAGCCATAGCCCAGCATCAGGGTTTCGGGCTTCAGCTTGTGATTGCCGATTCGGTCCTTGTGGTAACGGTTGTAGGCCATTGGTCATCTCCCAGTTTGTTTGTCATGGGCTTAGCCTATGAAGGCGATTGCCGAAAGGCGGGGCAGGACTTAAAGCATCGGATCCGAAAGTGGACTTGCCCTTTTGGGATCCATCCGATGCTTCCTTTGTGAATGAGCGCATCGTTCTTGCGGAAAAACCGGGTCCACTTTTCCGTACGATGCGCTAGGTCTGGATGAAATCGAGGAAGGGCGAGAATGGCGCGTTTTGCCGGAACGGAAACTTATGTGGCGACCGAGGACCTGACGGTGGCGGTCAACGCGGCCATCACCCTGGAGCGGCCGCTGCTGGTGAAGGGCGAGCCCGGCACGGGCAAGTCGGTCCTGGCGGAGGAGATCGCCCGTTCCCTGAACGCCCCGCTCCTGACCTGGCACATCAAGTCCACCACCAAGGCCCAGCAGGGGCTCTATGAATACGATGCGGTCTCGCGCCTGCGGGACAGCCAGCTCGGCGACAGCCGGGTGTCCGACATCGGCAACTACATCAAGCGCGGCAAGCTGTGGGAGGCCTTCGCCTCCGAGACCCGGCCCGTGCTGCTGATCGACGAGATCGACAAGGCCGACATCGAGTTCCCCAACGACCTCCTGCTCGAGCTCGACCGCATGGAGTTCTTCGTCTACGAGACGGGCGAGACGGTGAAGGCCGTGCAACGGCCCATCGTCATCATCACCTCCAACAACGAGAAGGAGCTGCCGGACGCCTTCCTGCGCCGCTGCTTCTTCCACTACATCAAGTTCCCGGACGCGCAGACCATGGCCCGGATCGTCGAGGTGCATTACCCCGGCATCAAGCACCGGCTCGTGGAAGAGGCCCTCAAGATCTTCTTCGAGGTGCGGGACGTTCCGGGACTGCGCAAGAAGCCATCCACCTCGGAGCTGCTCGACTGGCTGAAGCTCCTGCTGTCCGAGGACATCGGCCCCGAGCAGCTGCGCGAGCGCGACACCCGCAAGCTCATTCCGCCGCTCCATGGGGCGCTCCTGAAGAACGAGCAGGACGTGAGCCTGTTCGAGAAGCTGGCCTTCATCGCCAGACGGGAAGGGCGCTGATGCTTCGTCTCCTCCTCCTCCGCCACGCCAAGGCCGCCTGGCCCTCCGGCACCCTCGACCTCGACAGGCCTCTCGCCAGGCGCGGCCAGGAGGCTTCCCTCGTCATGGGGAACTACCTGAAGAGCGAGCGGCTCGAACCCGACCTCGTCATCGTCTCGCCGTCGCGGCGGACGCAGGAGACCTGGGAGCGCGTCCAGCCTTTCCTCGGCGAGATCGAGACCCGCCGGGACGGCCGCATCTACGAGGCTCCCGTCGGCCGGCTCCTGGACGTCGTGCGCGAGGTGGAGTCCGGGTCCCGGACCGTTCTGGTGATCGGCCACAATCCGGGCTTCGAGGAGCTCGCGAAGCTCCTCATCGGCGAGGGCGACATGGACGGGATCCTGCGGCTCGGCCAGAAATACCCGACGGCCGGCCTCGCAGTGATCGATTTCGCCCTGGAGGACTGGTCCGACGTCGCGCACAAGTCCGGACGGCTCGAACGCTTCGTGACGCCGAAATCGCTCGGGAGCGGCGAGGACGATTAGACCCTTCCGGGTTGCGGGAGATCCAGATAAAGCAGCTCCTCGTCGTGGAACGTGTCGCCGACCCGGATGGCCTTGCGCTCGATCCCGTAGGGCCTGAAGCCGAGACTGTGATAGGTCCGTCGCGCGCCCTCGTTCGCGAGGCCCACGGCTGCTTCGAGCATGATCACATGCCCGGCGGCATGGTCGATCACGCGCTGGACCAGGGCCTTCCCGACCTGTCGTTTCCGCCATTCCGGCTTCACGAAGACGCCCCACATCACGCCCTTGTGGCGGGCCTTGAGCCGGTCATAGACGGCGAACCCCGCCATGCCGACGAGAGCCGTGTCGGCGAAGGCCCCGAAGATCGCGTTCGGGCCGGAGGAGGGGATGCGGGCCTCGATGGTCTTGAGCGCAAGCGGCGCCTCTTCCTCGTAGCTGGAGCCGAAGGCTTCGGGATGGCTCCTCAGCGCCTCCAGCCTCAGGTCCCGGTAGGCCTGAGCGTCCGTCGGCTGCATGAGTCGGATTGAAACGATCGTGGACATGGGTTCCTGCGGGATGGTCGCGATGAGCCATAGCACGATGGACCTTAAATCCTGCAAGAGCGTCCGGCGTCGAGACTGAACATATCGGCCCCACCATCGTTCTGCCTGAAAGCGTTTCCATTGTTTTCGGCCGAAGCGGGGGGCTGATCCTCATCATGACGCCTCAGACGATCCTGGCGCTCGCCCTTGCGGCGCGCGCGCTCCTGCCGGGTGACGGTGACGGGGCCGCGGAGGCTCCGTTGCAGCCCGCTGAGGACGCACGGACCCTTCAGGCTCGCTATGAGCCCGAAAGCCGCGAGGTGACGAACTGGCGCCGGGAGGCCATGGACGCCCTGGAGCCGAAGCCGGTCGTCGCCATGGCGGCCCTGTTCCGGGCCGAGCGCCCCTTCGTCACCCGCTGCGTGAAGCTCAACAATTACTGGTGCATCAAGAGCGCCCGCTGGAACGGCGAGCTCGCGACCGACAGCGAGGGCCATGTGGGCTTCGCCTCCGCCGAGCACGGGGCCGATGCCGCCGCCACCCTGCTGCGGCGCTATTACCTCGAGTTCAACCGCAAGTCCGCCCTCGACATCGTCCGTCGCTGGGCACCCGCCGAGTGCAATGTCGCGACGGGCATCGGCGGCATGGCGATGCTGGCCGTGCGGGGCATCGGCGGCACGGTGCGGGCCCAGTATCTCGCCTCCCGCCGCAAGAAGGGCGGGGCGGTGCGGTACACGGCGAAAGCCGGCCCGGGCGGCAGGCCGGGCCGGGTCTCCGTGGTGATCCCGATCACGCCGAAGACACCGCAATTCCGGGTGCCTAGCATCGCCGAGGGCATGGGCGAGAAGCCGAAGCCCACGCCATCGCCGCCGCCGGCTGTCGCCCGCCGCAAGCCGGTGAAGGAACCGGCCGTCGCCGCCTCGGCGGCTCCCAGGCCCGCCCCGAAGGTCCAGGTGGCCAATGCCTGCCCATCCGAGGAGCAGCGCCACCGCAACTATGCGGGCCGGATGGTCGAAGGCCTCGGGCTGAAGGCGACCGACGACCTGAAGCTCTTCGCCGAGGACGGAACCCCCCAGCCGAACCTGGCCCACGTGATGCTGGCCATGTCGGCCTTCGAGCTGGGAGTCCTGCGCGCGGGGCCGGATTTGGTGGAGGAGGCGGTTCGGCGCATGAGCGACAAGGTCGCCAAGGCCAGTCTCCTGGAATCCATGCTGCCTTAGCCAACAAGCCGCATCATCCTGGCTTATCGGAGGCTGACAGGGTCATTTTTATATTTTATAACGTTATTAACCTGGAGGGCTTCATCCCAGGAGCCTCTAAGAACGGATTCCAGCGAGCAATTTATGGCAACCTACAATCCCTCTACCCGCTATTGGACTCTCGATGCGGACGAAGTCGATTTTGCCCTGCCGGCAGGCGCGACCACCGATAACATCACAGACAACACGCTCTCAAATCGTCTGACGGGAGACGATGGGAATAATATATTTCAATCTATATATGGCGGTCTCGATACATTGGTAGGCGGGAAGGGCGATGATCAGTATTTTATTGAAACATTAGATATCATTATCACAGAGCATGATAATGAGGGTATAGATACAATATTTATAGATTCTCGCAAAATACCTCTTACAGAAATAAACTATATTATTCCTAATTATATTGAAAACTACTCGTTAAGTCCTCGTCTTCAAAATTCGGCCACATTTGGTAATGAACATGATAATATAATTACTATATTTATTCCCGATATGGGAGATAAAGATCATTTCATTGATGGAGGACTGGGCGATGATACCTATAGAATTGGCTACGGAAATTATACATTAGTGGTGAACAGTCTTAACGATAAGGTATTAATCATAGATACATTTCGAAAAACCCATGTAACCATTCAATCCAGCATCACTTATACACTTGCTGCCGATTTGAACGATCTGACCTTGACGGGCACGGAGGCGCTGGACGGCACCGGCAACGAGATCGCGAACGTCCTGATCGGCAATGGTGCCGGCAATATTCTCGATGGACGTGGAGGCGACGACACGATCCGCGGCGGCGGCGGGGACGACAAGCTGCTCGGCGGAGCAGGGATCAATCTTCTCGAAGGTGGTGCGGGCGCCGACACGATCGACGGCAGCGGGGGCACGGCCTATGCGTCCTATCTTCATGCTGGAGCAGGGGTGAGGGTCGATCTGCGCACCCTGGACGGGTCTGCGAACACGGGCGATGCCGCCGGCGACGTCTTTGTCGCGATCAGCAATGTCGAAGGCTCCGATCATGCCGACACGCTCATCGGCAACGAGGCCGCCAATATCCTCAAGGGGCTCGGTGGCAACGACACCTATGTCATCGATGCGATGGACGTGGTGGTCGAGGGGGTGAACAAAGGCATCGACACCTTGATCGTGGGATTCAGCGCCTCGCTGGCGACCTATGCCAATGTCGAGAACCTGACGGCTTCCGGAACTGCTTCGATCAGCCTCACCGGCAACGATCTCGGCAACGTCCTGACGGGCAATGCCGGCGACAACGTCCTCAACGGCGCAGGCGGGGCCGACACCCTGGCTGGCGGTGCCGGTAACGACACCTACTATATCGACAATGCCGGGGATGTCGTGGTCGAGGTCGCCGGGGGCGGTACGGACACGGCAATCGTCTCGCTCGATTTCCGCATGGATGCTCTCGCCAATGTGGAGATCCTCAAGCTCGCCGACGGGACTCAGGCTTCGCGGGTGACGGGAGGTGGCGGCAACGATCATCTGGTGGGCAACGAGGGCTTCAATGTCATCGATGGCGGCGCGGGTGCCGACACGATGGAGGGTGGCGCCGGCAGCGACGTGTTCCTGGTCGACAATGCCGGGGACGTGGTGATCGAGACGGCAGGCAATGGTGCCGATGCGGTGCAGGCAAGCGTCAGCTACACGCTTTCAGCGGGAGCCGAGATCGAGTTCCTGACAGGGCTGGGCTCAGGGAGCCTTTGGCTGACCGGCAACGAGTTCGGCAACACGATCTCCGGCACGGCAGCCGCTGACGGGCTGGCCGGGCAGGACGGCAACGATGTCCTGACGGGATATGCCGGGAACGATACCTTAAGGGGGGATGCCGGCAACGACACGCTTTATGGCGGCGCCGGAAAGGACACGCTCTATGGCGGCGCGGGCAAGGACACGTTCGTCTTCAACACCGGCCTCAACAGCAAGACCAATCGCGACAAGATCGCCGATTTCAACGTGAACGACGACACGATCCTTCTCGACAATGCCCTGTTCAAGGCCAACAAGGCATTTTATGCGGCGATCAAGAAGGGGACGGAGGCCAATCCGCTGAAGCTCAAGAGCGGCTTCCTCCGGGTTGGCGACAAGGCCAAGGACGGGAACGATTACCTGGTCTACAACAAGAAGACCGGCATCCTGTCCTATGATGCCGACGGGTCCGGCGCGAAAGCGGCGGTCCAGATCGCCACCCTGTCGAAGAACCTCAAGCTCACCTACCACGACTTTTTCTTCATGTGAGGCTTCCAGGCCGGGTTATCCGCCCGGCTGGAAAAAATCCCTCGATCCTTTGCATTCAGCTCTGCCGTTCCCATCTGATGGATGGCAAAGACATCGGCCCCGAGGGTGGGTTTGTACTTTCGGGGCCGATGCCTTCTCTTCTGATGAGAGCATCGTCCGTCGCGGGGAACCGGATCCATGTCTCCGCACGGCGCTCTAACGCAAAGGTCGGGGCTTCGTGTCAGTGCTTACCAATATCGCCTCCCGCGCCGGGTCCGCCGCGCAATCGTTCTGGGAGGCCTCCGGGCAGCTGATCCAGCCCTCTCTCCGCCTCGGCGTCACAGGGCTCGCGCGCTCCGGCAAGACCGTCTTCACCACCGCCCTCGTGCACCATCTCATCCGCGGCACGAACCTGCCCGCCTTCCGCGCTTCCGCCGAGGGCCGCATCCGGCGGGCGCAGCTGGCCCACCAGCCGGACGACGCGGTGCCGCGCTTTCCCTACGAGGAGCACATGGCGGCCCTCACGGAGAGCCGCCGCTGGCCGCAATCCACCAACCGGATCAGCGAGTTGCGGGTGGATGTCGAGTACGAGCGCAAGTCCGGCTGGCGCACGGGGCCGGCCTCCCTCGCCCTCGACATCGTGGATTACCCCGGCGAGTGGCTGCTCGACCTCGCCCTCCTCGACGCCGGCTACGCGGAATGGTCGCGCCAGACGATCGAGGCGAGCCGCAGGCGCGACCGGGCCGCAGCCGCCCGGAACTGGCACGAGGCCCTGAAAACCCTCGATCCCGCAGGCGCTTCCGACGAGATGCTCGCATCCAGGGCGAGCGAAGCGTTCAAGGAATACCTCACCGTCCTGCGCGCCGGGGCCGAGACGGTCGCCACCACGCCGCCGGGCCGGTTCCTCATGCCGGGCGATCTGGCCGGCTCGCCCGCGCTGACCTTCGCGCCGCTCGATCTGCCGCAAGGGCAGTCAATCGCTCCGGGCAGCTTCGCCGCCCTCATGGAGCGGCGCTTCGAGGCCTACAAGACCCATGTGGTCCGGCCGTTCTTCCGCGACCATTTCCAGCGCATCGACCGCCAGATCGTGCTCGTCGACGTGCTGGCCGCCATCGATGCCGGGCCGGTGGCCCTGGCGGAGCTGGAGGAATCCCTCGACCAGGTGCTCATGGCCTTCCGGATCGGGCGCAACACGCTCCTGTCCCGCCTGTTCTCTCCGCGGGCCGACCGGGTCCTGTTCGCGGCCACCAAGGCCGATCACATCCACCATACGGACCATGACCGTCTGGACGCGATCCTGCGCCTTCTCGTGAACCGCGCCTCGCGCCGGACCGAGGCCGCCGGGGCCCGGGTCGGGACGGTGGCGCTCGCCTCGGTGCGCGCCACCCGGGAGACGACGATCCGCGAGGGCCGCGAGACCCTGCGCGCCGTTGCCGGCGTTCCGGAGGCAGGCGAGCGCGTCGGGGGCGAGGTCTTCGACGGCGAGACGGAGGCCGCGATCTTCCCGGGCGAGCTGCCGGAGACGGCGGAGGCCGTGTTCCAGGGCGCCGTTCCGGAGGGCTCCTTCCGCTTCCCGCGCTTCCGCCCGCCGAAGCTGCCCGTCGATGCGGCGGGCCGCATGGCCAAGATGCCCCATATCCGCCTCGACCGGGCCCTTGAATTCCTGCTGGGGGATCGTTTCGCATGAGCCGCCAACCTCGCGCCTTTCGCCTCGACGACCCGAACGTCACGGCCGGCGCCGTGCAGGTGACGGAGGAACCCTTCGACGCCATCGAGGCCGCCGACGGCATCGTGGTGCCCATGGGCGAGAAGCGCCGGGCCCCCTGGCTCGGCATCCTGCTGTCCGCCCTGTCCGGACTGCTGCTCCTGGGACTCGGGCTTGCGGTGGAGAACCTGGTCGTCGACCTCTATGCCATCGCCCCCTGGCTCGGCTGGGTGGCGCTGGGGCTCGCGATCCTCGCGATCCTCGCCTTCCTGGCCATCATCGGCCGCGAGGTGGCGGGGATCTGGCGGGAGCAGAAGATCGAGCACCTGCGCGAGGCGGCCATCGACGCCCTGGCGGTGAAGGACCACAAGGCGGCGAAAGGCATCGTGTCCGACCTCCTGAGCCTCTATGGCGGCCGGAGCTCGGCCGCCCAGGGCAGCGCGCGCCTGCGCGGCCTGACCGACGAGATCATCGATGCGGACGACCGGCTTGCCATTGCCGAGCGGGAGCTGCTGGCTCCCCTGGACGTTCAGGCCAAGCGGGCCATCGCGGGCGCGGCGAAGCAGGTCTCCCTCGTCACGGCGGTGAGCCCCCGGGCCATCGTCGACGTGGCCTTCGTGATCTTCGCGGCCGTGCGGCTCCTGCGCACCCTCTCGCGCATCTATGGCGGGCGGCCCGGCCTGTTCGGGTTCCTGAGGCTCGCCAAGGCGGCCTTCAACCACCTGGCCGTGACCGGGGGCGTGGCCGTGGGCGACAGCCTCATGCAGCAGGTCTTGGGGCTGGGCCTCGCGGCGCGGATCTCGGCCAAGCTCGGGGAGGGGGTGCTGAACGGGCTCATGACCGCCCGTTTCGGCCTCGCGGCCCTTTCCGTCTGCCGCCCGCTCCCCTTCATCCGCGAGGAGACGCCCAAGATCGGCGACGTGGCCGGCGAGCTGATCAGCCGGGCCGAGGCCGCAGCCTCCTGAGGGGGGTGCGGCAAATCGTTCAGGCCCGATCTTTCCAAGGCGCAAAAGAGGTGTCCGGGCCTCTTAGACAAATCGATGACGCTTAATCTCGTTGTCGCCGACCCTGCTTGCCTATATAGGGGCGCCACAGTTCATCGGGGAAGAACGGCTGAACATGACAGATATCGTGATTGATGAGGGTTACCGTCCGACAGAAGACGAGCCCTTCATGAATGAACGGCAAAGGGAGTATTTCAGGCGCAAGCTGATCCGCTGGAAGCACGACATCCTCAAAGAGGCTCAGGAAACCCTCGCCACCTTGCAGAGCGAGAACGAGAATCATCCTGACCTTGCGGATCGCGCCTCCTCGGAAACGGACCGCGCCATCGAGCTTCGCGCCCGGGATCGCCAGCGCAAGCTCATCGCCAAGATCGACGCCGCCCTCGCGCGGATCGACGACGGCTCCTACGGCTATTGCGAGGAGACCGGCGACCCGATCTCCCTGAAGCGCCTGGAGGCCCGGCCCATCGCGACGCTTTCGCTCGAGGCGCAGGAGCGCCACGAGCGGAACGAGCGGGTCTACCGGGACGACTGAGAATCCTTAAAGCCGCCACCAAATCGAAAGGGCTCCGCTTGCGGAGCCCTTTTTCTTTTCATCGTTCGATGGCCGCCGAGGCGTCTCAGCTCTTCTTGGACGGATCGAGCGGGCGTCCGAGCAGGCGGGCGAACTCCGCCTCGATGTCCTCGACGGAGAACGGGTCCGTCGGCTTCTGGGGACCGGCCGGCGGCTCCTTCGCCTGGGGCGGGAGGGGAGCCGTCGCAGGCGGAGGCGCCACGGGGCGGACCGGCTCGGGAGCCGGAGCGGGCCGGACCGGCGGGGCGGCCTCGGCCTCCTCCGCGAGAACTTCCTCATCCTGCCGCTCGTCGGTCGTGGAGACGGGCTCCACATCGGCCGGGGCGGGCTCGGGAAGCTCCTCTTCGTCCCTGTCGTCCTCCGGCTCTGCCGGGGTTGATCCCACAGGTGCCGGAGCGACCTGGGGAGGGGGAACGGGGATCGCCGGGCGCTTCAGCGCCTCTTCGAGCTGCTTTGCCATGTCCGACAGGATACCGGCGCCCGGTGCCGACCGTTCCGCGGGAGCCGGCTTATCCACCGGCGCCGGCTCGGGCGCCCGGACCGGTTCCGGCTGCACCGGAGGGGCAGGGGGGACCGGCGTCGGCCGGGACTGGAACGGCGGGGGGGTGAAGGCCGGGCGCGGCTCGGGGCGCTCCACCGCAGGCGCGGGAGGGGCCTCCGGGAAGGATGGCATCCTCGCCTCTGCGCGCAGGCCCTGGATGGCGGGGGCGGCCGAGACGGCGACGGCGTCGGGCTTCAGCACGGGCTCCGGGTGAGCCGGAACCGGGGCGCTCGCCGTGGCGATCGGGGCGAGTTCCTGATCGATGTCGGATTCCTCCGAGGGACGCCGCACGAAGGCGCCGAGCTGGGCCGCGAGCTGGCTCTCGATGGAGGGACGCCCGTTGGGCTCGACCTGCGGGGGGCGGCCGGGCTGGTCCAGGGTCGGCTCGAAGCGTTCCACGCCCGTGTCGTTGGACGGCGCGGGGATGCGGGCACCGGCGACACGAACGATGTTGGTCTCGATCACCACATCGTTGGGGCCGCCGATGAGCAGGAGGTGCTCGACATTGTCACGGCGCAGGAGAAGGAGCTGACGCTGCCGGTCGAGATCGTAGACGTCGACGATGCCGAGACGCGGCTGGCGGCTGCCGCGGCCGCGATCGCTGCCAGGCATCATCAGCCGGGCGCCCGTCAGCTTGCGGAAGACTACACCGAAGAGCACGAGCAGGATCAGAATGATCGCGAATGCAATCGCGAATTGGACTGCCCGTGACGCTTCGATACCGAAAAGAGATGACACGTTGTACTCTCGAGTGTTTGCAGGCCCGTGCAGGCCGGTTCCGTGGTGGTTGTACCACATTGACCGCCAAAGCCAGCGACAAGGTTAACAGATGGTTAACGAATGCTGGCCTCGGAGTGCGGTCATGCGGATGAGGATCGGCCCTCAACGATGGGACCAAAATGGGCCCGTTCGCCCTTTCATCAAGGAAATTAGGGATTTCCTATGGCGAAATCGTTCCGCGGCGGCATCACTTGGACCGTTGGCCCCTTGCATCGGCTCATGGCTCCGCCTTAGAGGTCGATCAAGAATTGGCGTGTAAGATGAACGACAAAGATCGTGCGGCTGGCTGCAACGTTGCAGCCGGTGCCTTACGGCACATCCGCCTCCGTTGAGGATGTTGACATTCCATGGCTTACGAGGGCGACACGCCGAAAGGCTCGGCCATCGACCGGTCTGACCGTCACGGCCATATCGGCTGGGTCCTGCTTCTCGCAGGCGTCCTGGTCGGCGCGACCCTGAGCCTGCGCTATTTCGGCATGGAGCAGACGCAGCCCCTGGTCCTCGGGCTTCTCGCCTTCTTCGCCATGGCGGGCGTCTTCTTCCTGTTCGCCATGTCGATCGGCGTCGTGCAGTTTTCGGGGCAGTCGGCGCGCAACGATATCACCAAGCTCATGGCCGACACGTCGACGGACGGCCTGGTGGTGATCGAGGACGACGGGCGCATCACGTATGCCAACGAAGCCTATCTCTCCTTCGCCGGCTTGCAGGGCGGGGAGGTGCGTCCCGTGGAGCGCCTGTTCATGGGAGCGCCCGAGGTTTCGGAGGCGATCTATCGGCTGGCCCAGGCGGCGCGCGAGCACCGGACGGGCACGGAGGAGATCCGCCTCTCGCCGTCGCTGAACGGCGTTCAGGAGTTCGGCTGGTATCGCGTGCGGGTGCGCCCCGTGCCGCGTCCGCACGGACGGCAGGCGGCGCTCTGGGTCATCTGCGAGGTGACGCATGAGCGCGAGCGTCAGGAGAATGTCTTCCAGGAGCTCCAGCACGCCATCGACTATCTCGATCATGCTCCGGCGGGCTTCCTCTCGGTCGATCCCGAGGGCTCGATCATCTATCTCAACGCGACGCTCGCCTCCTGGCTCGATTACGATCTCGCGCAGGTCGGTTCGGGCGGGCTGAACCTCACGGACATCGTGCCGCGCGACGTGGTCTCGATGATGACGTCGTTCTCCGGCGAGCCGGGCAGCGTGCGCACGGAGACGTTCGATCTCGACCTGCGTCGCCGCAACGGCCAGTTCCTTCCCGTGCGCCTGTATCACCGCATCGCCTTCGGGCAGGACGGCCGGATGGGCGCCTCCCGCACCCTCGTTCTCAACCGCTCGGCGGGAGGAGATGTCGACGAGGGGCAGCGCGCCGCCGAAGTGCGCTTCGCGCGCTTCTTCAACAACACGCCCATCGCCATCGCGACGGTCGATCGGGCGGGGCGGATCGTCCATGCCAATGCGCCCTTCTCCAAGCTGTTCGGCGCCCTGGCGCGCACGGGCGAGGGCAGCGCCAGCGGGGCCTCCATCCTCGACACGTTCCGCGAGCGCGGGCCCATCGAGGCCGCCCTCAAGGCCGCGGCGGAGAACAAGGGGGACATTCCGCCCCTGGAGCTTCAGACGGCGGGCGAGAACGGCGGCTCCGTCCGTGTCTGGGTGACGCCGGTCGGGGATACGGGCGCGGAAGGCGAGACGGCGATCCTCTATGCCCTCGACACCACCGATTTCCGCAAGGTGGAGGAGCAGCTCGCCCAGTCGCAGAAGATGAACGCCGTGGGTCAGCTCGCCGGCGGCGTCGCGCACGATTTCAACAACGTGCTGCAGGCGATCATCGGCTACAGCGACCTGCTCCTCGCCAACCACAGGCCGACCGATCCGTCCTTCCAGGACATCATGCAGATCAAGCAGAACGCGAACCGGGCCGCGAGCCTGGTGCGCCAGCTGCTCGCCTTCTCCCGCCGCCAGACCCTGCGGCCGGAGGTGCTGAACCTCAACGACCGGCTCTACGACCTCTCCATGCTGCTGAAGCGCCTGCTCGGCGAGCGCGTGGAGCTCGATCTGAGCCACGGCCGCGACCTGTGGTTCGTCAAGGCCGACGTGAACCAGTTCGAGCAGGTGGTGGTGAACCTCGCCGTCAATGCGCGCGACGCCATGCCGGACGGCGGCAAGCTCGCGATCCGCACGGCCAATGTTTCCGCAGCGGAAGCAGCCCGCCTCGACGTGAGTGCGATGCCGCCGGCGGACTATGTCGTGGTGGAGGTGTCCGACACGGGCTCGGGCATGACGCCCGAGATCGTGGAGAAGATCTTCGAGCCCTTCTTCACCACCAAGGAGGTGGGCAAGGGCACGGGCCTCGGCCTCTCCACCGTCTTCGGCATCGTGAAGCAGTCGGGCGGCTATATCGACGTGGATTCGAAGCCCGGCGAGGGCACGACCTTCCGCATCTACCTGCCGCGCCATATCCCTGACGTACAGGAGGCTCCCGAGGAGGCGAAGGCCGACGCGCCCAGGAAGGCGGCGGCCGACATGACCGGGCAGGGCAGCATCCTCCTGGTGGAGGACGAGGATCCGGTCCGCGCCGTCAATGCCCGGGCGCTTTCCGCCCGCGGCTACACGGTGCTCGAGGCGGCCTCCGGCGTCGAGGCGCTGGAGATCATCCAGGAGCGGGGCGCCCCGGTCGATCTCGTGGTTTCCGACGTGGTGATGCCGGAAATGGACGGCCCGACCCTGCTCGGCGAGCTGCGCAAGCTCTACCCCGACCTGAAGGTCATCTTCGTGTCCGGCTATGCCGAGGAAGCCTTCCGCAAGAACCTGCCGGAAGGGGAGGAGTTCAACTTCCTGCCCAAGCCCTTCAGCCTGCGCCAGCTGGTCGAGACCGTGAAGCAGGTGATAGGGCAGTAAGTCGCTGATTTAACTCAATTTTAACCCTGCGTCATCGTGGCTCGTCCGAGATCTGTGGATTCTCGAATGAGAACGAAAAAAGAACTTGTAGGGGGGAACAAAGTGAGTACATATAATCTCTCAACACCGCGTTGAGATTCACTCCTCCTCCATGCCATAAGGATGCTAGGTCATGTCACAGTCCTCCCTGCGACTGGTGGAAAGCTCATCAATGGATAAAGATAAATCGAAAGCTCTCGACGCGGCGCTGTCCCAGATCGAGCGCGCCTTCGGCAAAGGCTCGATCATGCGGCTCGGCAAAGGCCAGCAGCCCGTGGAAATCGAGACCATTTCGACAGGTTCGCTCGGCCTCGACATCGCGCTCGGCGTCGGCGGCCTGCCTCGCGGCCGCATCATCGAGATCTACGGGCCGGAATCGTCGGGCAAGACGACGCTCGCCCTGCACACCATCGCCGAAGCCCAGAAGAAGGGCGGCGTCTGCGCCTTCGTGGACGCGGAACATGCCCTCGACCCTGTCTATGCCCGCAAGCTCGGCGTGAACCTGGACGATCTGCTGATCTCGCAGCCCGACACCGGCGAGCAGGCCCTCGAGATCGCCGACACGCTGGTCCGCTCCGGCGCGGTCGACGTGCTCGTCATCGACTCGGTGGCGGCGCTCACTCCGAAGGCCGAGCTCGACGGCGAGATGGGCGAGGTCCAGCCGGGCCTTCAGGCCCGCCTCATGAGCCAGGCCCTTCGCAAGCTCACCGGTTCGATCTCTCGCTCGAACACCATGGTGATCTTCATCAACCAGATCCGCATGAAGATCGGCGTCATGTACGGAAGCCCTGAGACCACGACGGGCGGCAACGCGCTGAAGTTCTATGCCTCCGTGCGCCTCGACATCCGCCGCGTCTCGACGCTCAAGGATCGCGACGACCCGATCGGCAATCAGGTTCGCGTGAAGGTCGTCAAGAACAAGGTCGCTCCGCCCTTCAAGCAGGTCGAGTTCGACATCATGTTCGGCGAGGGCGTGTCCAAGGTGGGCGAGCTCATCGATCTCGGCGTCAAGGCCGGCATCGTCGACAAGTCCGGCGCCTGGTTCTCCTACGACAGCCAGCGCCTGGGGCAGGGCCGCGAGAACGCCAAGCAGTTCCTGCGCGACAACCCCGAGGTCGCGGGCAAGATCGAGGCGCTCATCCGCCAGAATGCCGGCCTGCTCGCCGACCGCATCCTGGAGCAGGCGACCCCGACCGCCGATGATCTCGACGAGGGTTCCGCGGAATAATGCATGGCCCGGATAAGTGGGATCCGGTTATCCGAAAAGGCCATGCACAAAAGAGCTTTTGCTCTCCTTCAAGGGCAAAGAGAGGCCGTCGCGAGAGATCGCGGCGGTCTTTTCGTTGGGGAAGACCAAAGGGCAGGTGTGCCCTCCGCGCTCACCAAGGGCGAACATCGCTCCAATGCAACCTGCCTCTCCCCGCCTATCGCAGATCCATCCGGATCCCGGCCCCGATGAAGTTCGAGCCGGATCCCTTGTCAGCAAAGAGACCGAACACTCCGGACCGATGATGGACCCGGGGGACGAAATACACGCCCGGCAGGGAGGAATGGGAGAACTCCGCCTCGAAGGCGAGATAGTTGAGGAGCCGGGTGGGCTCGAGACGTTCGTTGCCTTCGAGCCTCGGGCGCTCCGAGGCATAGGAAAGACCTTCACCGAAAGCCAGATTGACGCTCAAGCCTCCAAACAGCGGGATCTGCCCGGTTCGAAACATGAGCGCAACCGTCCCTTCCCAGTGGGCCTGATCCCCGAAGTGGCGGAGGACCTGGCCTTCCAGCTCGATCCGGTTGCCGCGAAAGGCGAAGTCCGTGCCCAGCAGCGGGATGGCAAAGGAGGGGACGATGACCCGCGAAAGCCCGGCGCCGACAAAATAGGCGTCCTCGGCCGTCAATCCGCCCGTGAAGGTCCGCTCGGGGATTTCCAGCAGATCGGCATTGACCCAGCGGCTGCCGTAAGCCGACAGATGCCAGCTCCGCTCCGGATCTTGCGCCGCAGCAGGGCTGCCGAAGGATGCAAAAGCAACGCAAGCCGCCCCGACGATATTACGGGAAAACGGAAGAATAGGCTTCAGCCATACCGGCAGAGTAATGTCTGTACAATGAAAAACCATATGAAATACCGGACTAGTCCGAGCCTATAACAGCCAAAGCGAGATTAACACCGGACAAATTGGACACAATACCTTCGTTCGACTGCCACTCGAATGGGCCAGCTTTCAGGCTGTCGAGGGAGGAACGGGCCCCAGAGTGCCCCTCGAAGGCCTATTCGCCCGCCTCGCCGAAACGCCGCCTCGACAGGGCGGGCGCGGGCGGCTAAAACCGGCCACCATCATACCTTTTCGGGCCCTGAAAAGCCCTATTCCCGAGTTTGAGAACCCATGAGCGGCGTCAACGAAATCCGGTCAGCCTTCCTCGATTACTTCGCCAAGAACGGCCATGAGGTCGTGGCCTCGAGCCCCCTCGTGCCGCGCAACGACCCGACCCTGATGTTCACGAATGCCGGCATGGTGCAGTTCAAGAACGTCTTCACCGGCGTCGAGAAGCGGCCCTACAGCACCGCCACGACCTCGCAGAAATGCGTCCGCGCGGGCGGCAAGCACAACGATCTCGACAATGTGGGCTACACGGCGCGGCACCACACCTTCTTCGAGATGCTCGGCAACTTCTCGTTCGGCGATTACTTCAAGGAACGGGCCATCGAGCTTGCCTGGAACCTGATCACCAAGGAGTTCGATCTGCCGAAGGACAAGCTCCTCGTCACCGTCTATCACACCGATGACGAGGCGGCCGACCTGTGGAAGAAGATCGCCGGCTTCTCGGATTCCAAGATCATCCGCATCCCGACCTCGGACAACTTCTGGCAGATGGGCGATACCGGCCCTTGCGGGCCCTGCTCGGAGATCTTCATCGACCAGGGCGACAAGCTCTGGGGCGGGCCTCCCGGCAGCCCGGAGGAGGACGGCGACCGCTTCCTGGAGTTCTGGAACCTCGTCTTCATGCAATACGAGCAGATCGAGCCGGGCAACCGCATCGGCCTGCCCAAGCCCTCCATCGACACCGGCATGGGCCTGGAGCGCATCGCCGCGATCATGCAGGGCGTGCACTCGAACTACGACACGGACCTGTTCCGCACGCTCATCGAAGCCGTGGCGCATGCCACCGGCGTGGCGCCCGAGGGCGACCGCAAGGCCTCGCACCGGGTCATCGCCGACCACCTGCGCGCCTCGTCCTTCCTCGTGGCCGACGGCGTCCTGCCGTCGAACGAGGGCCGCGGCTACGTGCTTCGCCGCATCATGCGCCGCGCCATGCGCCATGCGCAGCTTCTCGGCGCCAAGGACCCGCTCATGTACCGCCTCGTGCCCGCCCTGGTGCGCGAGATGGGGCAGGCCTATCCCGAGCTCATCCGCGCCGAGGCGCTGATCACCGAGACCCTGAAGCTGGAAGAGACCCGCTTCCGCAAGACGCTTGAGCGCGGCCTGTCGATCCTCGACGAGGAAAGCCGTGACCTTGCCAAGGGGCAGAACCTCTCGGGCGAGACCGCCTTCACCCTCTACGACACCTACGGCTTCCCGCTCGATCTCACGCAGGACGCGCTGAAGCCCCGCGGCATCGGCGTCGATACGGAGACCTTCAACGCCGCCATGGAGCGCCAGCGCGAGAAGGCGCGCGCCGCCTGGTCCGGTTCGGGCGAGGCGGCGACGGAGACCGTGTGGTTCTCCGTCAAGGAGCGCACGGGGGCGACCGAGTTCCTCGGCTATGACACGGAAGCCGCCGAAGGCATCGTCCTGGCGCTCCTGAAGGACGGCCGGGAGGTGGCGGAGCTCAAGGCGGGCGAGACCGGCCTCGTGGTCCTCAACCAGACGCCGTTCTACGGCGAATCCGGCGGTCAGGTCGGCGATACCGGCGTGATGCAGGGCGAGGGGGCGCGGGTCTTCGTGACCGGCACCGAGAAGAAGCTCGGCGACCTCTTCGTTCATCATGTCACCGTGGAGCACGGCTCCCTGAAGCCCAATCAGTCCCTGGAGCTGATCGTCGATCACGAGCGCCGCTTCGCCGTGCGCTCCAACCACTCGGCGACCCACCTCCTGCACGAGGCCCTGCGCCAGGTGCTCGGCGATCACGTCGCCCAGAAGGGCTCGCTCGTGGCGCCCGACCGCCTGCGCTTCGACTTCAGCCACCCGAAGCCCATCGAGGATTCGGAACTCGCCAGGGTCGAGGAGATCGCCAACAGGGTGCTGCTCCAGAACGAGCCGGTCGTCACCAAGCTCATGGCGGTCGACGAGGCCATCGAGTCCGGCGCCCGCGCGCTCTTCGGCGAGAAATACGGCGACGAGGTCCGGGTCGTCTCCATGGGCAAGGGCGAGACCAACAGGGCGTTCTCGGTGGAGCTCTGCGGCGGCACGCACGTGAACCGCACGGGCGATATCGGCGTCATCACCATCGTGGGCGAGAACGCGGTCGCGGCCGGTGTCCGCCGCGTCGAGGCCATGACGGGCGATGCCGCCCGTCGCCATCTCGTCGAGGAAAGCCGCAAGCTGCGCGAGGTCGCAGGCCTTCTCAAAACGCCGGTGGACGAGGTCTCGTCGCGTCTCGCGGCCCTTCTGGAGGAGCGCCGCAAGCTGGAGCGCGACCTGGCCGAGGCCCGCCGCAAGCTCGCCATGGGCGGCGGCTCGGGCGGTGAGGATCCGGTCAAGGACGTGGCCGGCATCAAGCTCATGGCCCGCGCGGTCACGGGCGTCGAGATGAAGGACCTCAAGAGCCTCGCCGACGAGGGCAAGAAGCGCCTCGGCTCCGGGGTCGTGGCCATCGTCGGCGTGGCCGAGGACGGCAAGGCGGGCATCGTCGTGGGCGTCACCGAAGACCTGACCGCGAAGGTCGACGCGGTCGCCCTCGTGCGCGTCGGCTCGGAGAAGCTCGGCGGCAAGGGCGGCGGCGGACGCCGCGACATGGCCCAGGCCGGCGGCCCCGACGGCGCCCAGGCCGAAGCCGCGCTCGCCGCCATCGAGGCGGCTCTGGCGGCGGCCTAGCGCATCGTGCGGACCCAGAGGGCCGCGTCAGCGACCCGTAGGGCCACGCCAGTGAAAAGTGGACCCGGTTTTCACTGGCGTGGCCCTCCGGGTCCGCTTTGAACGATGCGCCAGCCAAGAGAGAAAGCATCGGATCAATCCCAAAAGTGGAAGTCCACTTTTGGGTCCGATGCTCTAAGAACCAAGCGTCATCCCGGATCGGCTCCTGCCGTCCGGGATGATCCTTTCAGAGTAAGGCACTCGGGCCTCGACGCCGTCATCCCCGCGCATAAGCGCGACAGTTCAGGAAGAGGCGAGCATCGCCCCGCCTCATTCTCCCGCCGTAGCGGTTATGGATCCCGGGCTCCGCTGCGCGGCCCCCGGATGGCAAATGAGAGAGCCTTTCCCTCAATCGTGGTCCGGATGCTGCCGGGACGCCATCTTCTCCAGCTCCGCCGGCGTGGCGTAATCGTCCGTCCGCTCGCCGGGCAGGGTTTGAAGCGTCTCGAAGGCGGGAAGCCTGCTCTCGAGGCCGTACTGGATCTCCGGCGTGACCCGGCTGGGTTCGTCGAGGCTGCCGATCGAGACGCTGATGCGGTCGCTCTCCAGGTAGGAATAGGTCAGCGGGGTCCCGCAGTCGCGGCAGAAGCCGCGCTCCACGGCCTCGGAACTTCTGAACGGGCTCAGCTGCCCCTTGGTCCAGCCGAGATCCGCCCGCGGGACCCCGGTGAAGGGCGCGAAGTAATTGCCGAACGCC
Organism: Pseudomonadota bacterium; assembly: GCA_023386155.1. Taxonomy (GTDB): domain Bacteria; phylum Pseudomonadota; class Alphaproteobacteria; order Rhizobiales; family Beijerinckiaceae; genus Microvirga. The sequence goes on along the minus strand of JAEWKH010000019.1, from coordinate 6,786 downwards.
TTCTGGCACATCCGGCAATGGCAGATGCTCGCCTGGGTCGGCTCGGACATCAGCGCGTAACGCACCGCGCCGCATTGGCAGCCGCCGGTCATGACTGACTTCGTGGCATGGGTCATGGTATTTTCCCCTGTCTCGATCGATCAGCTAGATCCAAAGGCTTCGGTGTCAACTCGGCTGGTCACATCGATGGTCTTGGCGCTGGCGGGTTTTCGGGATGGTCCGACATTTCGCCTGCTCCTCAACCGACGAAAGCGCCGAAGTGACCGGGACCGATGGCTCTGTTGCGATGCCCGAAAGCCGGCCTTCCCCAGCCCGCCGGCTGCTCGTGATTCATAACCCGACCGCCGGGCAAAGGCAGCGCCGGCGCCTCGCGGCCGTCCTGAGCGAGCTCGAGAAGCAAGGCGTTGCGTTCCGGCTGGAGGAAACGGCCTGCGCCGGCGATGCCGAGCGCGCCGCGCGGGATTGCGGTTCGGAGATCGACGTGGTGGCGGTCGCAGGCGGCGACGGGACGGTCAACGAGGCGGTCAACGGCCTGATGGCGCGGGAGCGATCGTCGCTGCCCGCGCTCGCGATCATTCCTGTCGGCACCACCAACGTGCTGTCGCGGGATCTGCGCCTTCCAAGACAGGCCGATGCCCTGGCCCGTCTTCTCGCCCATGGGCAGACCCGTGACATCCATGTGGGCTGCGCGAACGGGCGGTTCTTCACGCTCATGTGCGGAGTCGGCATGGATGCGCATGTCGTCGACCGCACCAGTCTTCGCCTGAAGAAATGGATCGGCAAGCCGGCCTATGTGCTGCAGGGCCTGCGCGAGCTCGCGGCAGGCGTGCCGCGCCGCTACCGGGTCGAGATCGACGGGGCGGAGGCGGTTGGAGCAAGCTCCGTCATCGTGGCGAAGAGCCGGTACTACGGCGGCGAATTCCAGCTCGCGCCGAAGGCGGATATCGGCAGGCCCGAGTTCCAGGTTTGCCTCTTCCTGCGCGGCGGGCGCTGGAGCACGCTCCTCTACCTCATCGGCATGGGGACCGGGCATCTCGACCGGATGCCGGGTTACCGGACGGTCGCGGCCAGGACACTCCGCATCACCGGCCATGACGGCGATCCGGTTCAGGTGGATGGCGATTGCAGAGGCTCTCTCCCGCTCGAGATCGCGCCGGGCGCGCATCCATTATCCGTCATCGCACCCTGACGTACTGCAATTGAAACGGCCAGGCAAAATCCGGCAATCGACGTCATTCCATTTGCAGAGCCAAGCCTCAGGCTGCCACCGTCCCACGGCTCCGGGGCTTTGCCGCGCGGTCTTTAGTATCGTGCTCGCACGATGTGCGATGCGGATAATCTGTCCTCGGCTCCTTTCGGTCTTGGCTCTGCCTTGGGAACCTTCGGCAGGTCAACTTTGACCTTCTCGTAGGGGATCTTGTCGAGCATATGCGCGATCAGGTTGAGGCGTGCCCGGCGCTTGTCGTCGGAAGGCACGATGTACCATGGGGAATGCGGTGTGTCGGTACTACGCAGCATCTCCTGGTAAGCGCGAGTGTAGTCCCACCAGCGGCGCACCGACTCGGTATCCATTGGGCTGAGTTTCCAATGCTTGACGGGATCTTCGATCCTTTCCAGGAACCGTCTGCGTTGCTCATCCTGGCTGACGTCGAGGAAGTACTTGAGCAGGATGATGCCGTTGTCGATCATCTCCCGCTCGAAGGCTGGAACCAGGCGCATGAAGCGCTCATAATCCTCGTCGGAGCAGAAGCCCATGACGTGTTCGACACCGGCCCGATTGTACCAGGAGCGGTCGAACAGGATGACCTCGCCCGCTGCTGGGAACTGGGCAATGTAGCGCTGCATGTAGAGTTGACTTTTCTCCCGCTCGGTCGGCGCGGGCAGAGCGACATGCCGGAACACCCGGGGACTGACCCGTTGAGTGATGCGGCTAATCACGCCTCCCTTTCCTGCGGTGTCGCGACCTTCGAAGACTACAATGATCTTTGCTCCTGTCGCCTTAACCCATGTCTGCAGGCGGACGAGTTCGACCTGCAGTTTCCTGAGTTCGCTCTCGAACTCCTTGCGCTTCATCTTCTCGCGCGAAGCGGGGACATCTGCCGCTCTGGGGGCCGCTCTTTCAGCCTTCGCAATGTTTCGCCGCTTCATGTCATGCTCCGCGTCCATGTGATGGCGGATATGTTGCTCTGCAGGCCAGAACGTAGGGAAAGTGACGGGTGCGCCATAGCCCGCCTCAGTTCGCATGCCATCATACGGGGCGATGGTCTCGATGCTTGACTGAACGTGACGCACGGTTGTCATTTTGGGACGGATCTTGATCCTCATTCTTCGGCGTGAAGAAGCCTCAGGCGTCAAATGAAAAGAGCCCGGCTTGCGGCCGGGCTCTCGTCTCTTGGATATTTTGTGGCGCCTTTAGGCCGCCATCGCCTTCTTGAGGTTCTCGTCGATCTTGTCGAGGAAGCCGGTGGTGGAGAGCCACTTCTGCTCGGCGCCGACCAGGAGGGCAAGGTCCTTGGTCATGTAGCCGGACTCGACCGTGTCGACGCAGACCTTCTCCAGGGTCGCGGCGAACTTGGCGAGCTCGGCGTTGTTGTCGAGCTTGGCCCGGTGGGCGAGGCCGCGGGTCCAGGCGAAGATCGACGCGATGGAGTTCGTCGAGGTCTCCTTGCCCTTCTGGTGCTCGCGGTAGTGGCGCGTCACCGTGCCGTGGGCGGCTTCCGCCTCGACCGTCTGGCCGTCCGGCGTCATCAGCACGGAGGTCATGAGGCCGAGCGAGCCGAAGCCCTGCGCGACCGTGTCGGACTGCACGTCGCCGTCGTAGTTCTTGCACGCCCAGACATAGCCGCCCGACCACTTGAGGGCCGAGGCCACCATGTCGTCGATGAGGCGGTGCTCGTAGGTGATGCCGGCAGCGTCGAACTTCGCCTTGAATTCGTTGTCGAAGACCTCCTGGAAGATGTCCTTGAAGCGGCCGTCATAGGCCTTGAGGATCGTGTTCTTCGTGGAGAGGTAGACCGGGAAGCGGCGGTTAAGGCCGTAGTTCATGGAGGCGCGGGCGAAGTCGCGGATCGACTCGTCGAGGTTGTACATCGCCATGGCGACGCCGGCATCCGGGAACTTGAACACTTCCTTCTCGATGACCGTCCCGTCCTCGCCCTCGAACTTGATCGTCAGGCGGCCCTTGCCGGGCACCTTGAAGTCGGTGGCGCGGTACTGGTCGCCGAAGGCGTGGCGGCCGACGACGATCGGCTGGGTCCAGCCGGGCACGAGGCGCGGAACGTTCTTGCAGATGATAGGCTCGCGGAAGATCACGCCGCCGAGGATGTTGCGGATCGTGCCGTTGGGCGACTTCCACATGTCCTTGAGGTTGAACTCCTGCACGCGGGCCTCGTCCGGCGTGATGGTGGCGCACTTCACGCCGACGCCGTACTTCTTGATCGCCTCGGCGGCCTCGACGGTGACCTTGTCGCTGGTGGCGTCGCGGTGCTCGATGCCGAGGTCGTAGTACTTCAGGTCGATGTCGAGATAGGGGTGGATCAGCTTCTCTTTGATGAAGTGCCAGATAATGCGGGTCATCTCGTCGCCGTCGAGTTCGACGACCGGATTGGCAACCTTGATCTTCGCCATGATCTCACCTTGCGCTGGAGTAGCTGGAACATGCCTGCCGCCTGGCAGGATGGTTGCGGGGGCTATAGCGCGGTTAAGGCCGGGGGGGAAGGTGGGTGCAGGGCAGGAATTCAGCGCTTTCCGGCCTGCTGGCGCATTTTCGGGGCCTGCGTGCACAGGGCCGCGCTGAAGAGGGAATTGACGGTGGCCGCCTTGCTCCGGACGGTGTCGGGAACCCTGCGGCTTTTCACGAGGGCCGCCGTCGCCTTGAGGATGGCCTCGTCGCATGCGCAGGAGCCTCGGCCCTGCCGCTCGTAGCAGAGGTCGTGCGCCCGGCAGGCCGCGTCCAGGGCATCGACGGGCGGAGCCCGGTTCGCGTCGCCTGCGCCGCACCAGTTTCCGTGAAAAAGAGGTGGCGCCACCCCGGCGGCGGCCCCCGCCGGAGAGGCCGCCGAAGCAGGGGAGGTAAGGCTTAGAATCAGGCAGAGACTCGAGGCGACAGAACGCAACAGTGACATTCGCAACTCCGGGAGGGACCCCAACAATCGTGATGCTATGACGTACGGGAGGCAGGAAATAAGAGACAGTCATGGGCCTGGGTTCCCTTTCTTGGAAAACTCGCCTCGCCGCGTGCGCTGCCGCACCGAAAGCCAAGCTTGTCCGTAGTTGAGATCCTCCCGTTCCGGAGAACTTTCTCGAAGCCGATCCGAAAGGGCTTGAATTTCGAGATAACGTTACATTTAACTCTTCGGATGAACGATCCAGTCAAAGGGGAGCTGACATGCGTCTTGCTATCATTCTCGGAACGGCCGCTCTGGTTCTGGCGGGCTGCCAGACGGCGGAGCAATCCATGGCCAATGCCGAATCCGTCTGCATGGAATCGGGCCTGAAGCCCGGTTCGAGGAACTACGAGCGTTGCAAAAACGCGAACTACCGCAACAACGTCGCCCAGTCGAACGCGGCCGCCAGCCAGGTGGCCGTCGGCACGGCGGTCGGCGTCGTCGGCGGCGCCGCCATCGGAGCCGCCGCGGCCCGTCCGCGCTATTACTGCGGCTGGGGCTGCTGGTAATCTGAAACGACGTCGGATCGATGTCCCAAGGCCTCCCCGAGCTGCTCGGGGAGGTTTTTCATGAGACGCGCCCAGGGCCGCTATCTCACTGATGGAGCTAGCGCATTTTTTGGCGAAGTGGATCCGGTTCGCCGTCAAAAAATGCGGCACACCAAAGAAGAGCTGATTCCACGGAAGTGGAAACTGCTCTAGCGCATCGTGCGGAAAAGTGGACCCGGTTTTTCCGCGAAGAACGATGCGCTCTCAAAAGAGTGGAGCATCGGATTCAACCCCAAAAGTGGAATCCACTTTTGGGTCCGATGCTCTAGTCGCAGCGTCGGGTTTGGCGCTATGGGAGGGCATCGCTCATCCAATCCGATCAGACCCAATGACCCGCCCGATCATCATCCTCGTGGAACCGCAACTGGCCGAGAACATCGGCATGGTGGCCCGGGCCATGGCCAATTTCGGACTGTCGCAGCTGCGTCTCGTGTCGCCGCGCAACGGCTGGCCCAAGAAGGGGGCGCATTCGGCCGCCTCCGGGGCGACCCATGTGCTGGAAGGCGCGAGACTCTACGACACGGTCCGCGAGGCCATCGCCGATCTGAACTTCGTCTTCGCCACCACGGCCCGCGAGCGCGGGCAGATGAAGCGGGTCTTCGCGCCGGATGCGGGCATGGCGGAGGCGCAGGAACGCCTCGGGGCGGGGCAGGGCGTCGGGATCCTGTTCGGGCGCGAGCGCACCGGGCTCGAGAACGACGAGGTGTCCCTCGCGGACGCCATCATCACCTTCCCGGTCGATCCGAAATTCTCCTCGCTCAACCTGGCGCAGGCGGTCCTTCTCGTGTCCTACGAATGGTACAAGCTCACCACCAGCGGCGCGCTGCCCTTCGACGGCGGCCGGCAATCGCCTCCGGCGCCCCGCGAGATGATGGTGTCGTTCTTCGACTACATCGAGACCGAGCTCGACGCGGTGAACTTCTACCCCGAGGACAAGAAGCCGACCATGACCCGCAACATGCGGGACATCTTCCACCGCCTCGAGATGACCGAGCAGGAGGTCCGCACCCTGCGTGGGGCGATTCGCGCCCTTGCGGAAGGAAGACGATTGAGAAAACCTTAAGCAAATCGTGGCTTTATGAAGGTCAGGCCCTATCTGGCCGGTTGTGAAGAGAGTTCGAGACGACGATGCGCCGCTTTCCGCTGCCAGTTCTGTTCCTTGGCGCTTCCCTCGCCGCCTCGTCGGTTCACGCAGCAACGCCTCCGAAGCAGCCCGAGCAGGGTCCGGGCGGGCGCGACTACACGTCGAGCGAAGTGGTGAAGCGGGCGGTCGGCACGGCGAGCAGCGGGACCTTCGTCTTCCACGGAAGCGACACGCCCGCGAAGCCGCGTCCGGTCGTGGTGTTCCTGCATTCCTGGGGTGCCGTGAATCCGGGCCTCTATGGCGGCTGGATCGAGCACCTCGCCCGGAAGGGCCATCTCGTGCTCTTCCCCCGGTTCCAGGACGTGAACCGCTCCCGTCCGGCCGATGCCTCGAACCTCGCCGAGGACCTGATCCAGAACGCTCTCGCAACGCTGGCGGACGATCCGAATGCCAGGCCCGACAAGGAGCGGGTCGCGTTCATCGGCCATTCCGCCGGGGTGCCGCTCGCGCTCAACCTCGCGGCCGGGGTGAGTTCCGGCAAGGTCCCGGCGCCGAAGCTGATCCTCGGCCTGATGCCGGGCGGCATCGCGTCGAACGAGAAGGAGCGTGGCATCCTCCTGCGGGACCTCTCGACCGTCGATCCGGCCACCCTGATCATCACGATCAGCGGCGACAGGGATTATCTGCCGAGCGACCGGGCCTCCCGCTTGATCTTCCAGCAGGCGAGCGCCGTTCCGTCGACGCGCAAGCTGTTCATGCGCGCCTCCTCCGACGATCACGGCTTCCCGGCCCTGACGGCGACGCTTGCGTCCCCCGGCTCGCCAAAGGCCGAATACGACGCCTCCGCCATCAAGCTGCCGCCCGATCCGCCGCGCGATCCCAAGCAGAGGAACACCTGGCGCTGGAGCGCCGACATGGCGCTCTCCGGGCCGCAGACCATCCTGACCCAGCAGCTCGGCAACAACGCCACCGACACGCTCGATTTCCT
>JAEWKH010000023.1 GCA_023386155.1 Pseudomonadota bacterium | reverse complement strand
TGCAGCAGGCGACCCAGCACACGGTGAGCGCGATCCAGGAGATTGCCCGCACGATCACCGAGATGAGCCAGATCTCGACGGCGATTGCCGCCGCCATGGAGGAGCAGGGTGCGGCCACGGCCGAGATCGCCCGCAACGTCCAGGAGGCGGCGCGCGGCACCGAACAGGTGACCGGCAACATCGTTGGCGTGCAGCAGGCGGCCCAGGAGAACGGTAGCTCCGCTGTCCAGGTGCTCGGCGTGGCGCAGGAGCTCGCCCGCCACTCCGAGGACCTCAATCGGGAGGTTTCGACCTTCCTGCAGGGCGTCAAGGCCGCCTAAAGGGACTTCCGAATCGAAGGTCCCGGACAGTCGCAGCGAAGGCCGCCGCTCTTGGCGGCCTTTTCCATTATGATCCGGCTGGATCGCCTTCTATTCATCCCGTCTGAGAACAGGACCGGAACGCCCAAGCGGTCTTTAGGGGCCCGCACCAATTCCCTGCGGCGCTTTTCGACCTTTCCGGCGAAACCGAGGGCTTGCCTAGGTGTTCTCAAATCGATAGAGAAACCAAGCTGTTGAGGATAACGGGGTGTAGCGCAGTCTGGTAGCGCATCTGCTTTGGGAGCAGAGGGTCGCGGGTTCAAATCCTGCCGCCCCGACCATCTTCACCGGATGAGTCTCGGAGAGAGTCCAAAACCAATGCCTGCACGGATCTTCAAGCCCGCCAAGTCCGCAACGCAGTCCGGTCTGGCCCGGACCAAGCAATGGCTTCTCGTTTTCGAGCAGGACAAGCCCCGTGAGATCGAGCCCCTGATGGGGTGGACGAGCTCGGGCGACACCCGTCAGCAGCTCCGCCTCGGGTTCGACACGAAGGAAGAGGCCATCGCCTATGCCGAGCGCGAGGGCATCGCATATCGGGTCGAGGAGCCGCACGAGGTCAAACGGCGGACGATCTCCTATTCCGACAATTTCAAGTTCAACCGCGTCGGCCCCTGGACCCACTAGGATAGGTCCCTCGGCTGGATGGCTCCGTAGCTCAGCTGGATAGAGCAGCCGCCTTCTAAGCGGCAGGTCGTAGGTTCGAGCCCTACCGGAGTCGCCATTTCTCAGGCCTGGAGCACATAGGTGCCGGGCGCGTCGCAGAGGGCAGGGAAGCCTCGCTCGGGAGCGCCCATCGGAGGCGGGTCCGTGGGCTCGCCGGAATGCGACTCAAGCCACCGCGTCCATTCCGGCCACCAGGAGCCCTCGAAACGAGGCGCGATCTTGAGCCATGTATCGGGATCCAGGTAGTGGCCGGCGGCGGAGCGTGTCAGGATCTGGAAGCTTCCCCCGGCACGGCCCGGATCGGCCACGATGCCGGCATTATGGCCTCCATTCGTGAGAAGGAATGTCACGTCCGTGTCGGCAAGCAGATGGATCTTGAACGCGGAGCGCCACGGCGCCACGTGGTCCCGCTCGGTGCCCACCGCGAAAATCGGAGCGCGAATGTCGCTGACGGCGATCGGGCGGCCGTCGACCCGGAAGCGTCCCTCGGCCAGATCGTTGTCGAGAAAGAGCTGGCGCAGGTATTCCGCGTGCATGCGATAGGGCATGCGCGTCGCATCCGCGTTCCAGGCCATCATGTCGTTCAGAGGCGTTCTTTCGCCCATCAGGTAGTGCCGGATGAGGCGTGACCAGATCAGGTCGTTCGAGCGCAGAAGCTGGAAGGCGCCAGCCATCTGCCGCGAGTCGAGATAACCCTGGCTCCGCATCAGGTCTTCGAGGAAGTGGAGCTGGCTCTCATTGATGAACAGAGTGAGCTCACCGGCTTCGCGGAAATCGGCCTGAGCGGCCAGGAGCGACAGGGTCGCCAAGCGCTTGTCGCCATCGCGCGCCATGGTGGCCGCAGCGATGGAGAGGAGCGTGCCGCCGAGGCAGTAGCCGACCGCATGGATCTTCCGATCCGGCGCGACGGCACTCACCGCGTCCAGTGCCGCCATGATTCCGAGCTTTCGGTAGTCGTCCAGGCCGAGATCCCGATCCTCCGCCGACGGGTTCTTCCAGGAAATGATGAACACCGTGAAGCCCTGTCCGGTGAGGTAGCGGACCAGCGAATTCTCAGGCGAGAGATCCAGAATGTAGTACTTCATGATCCAGGCAGGCACGATCAGGATCGGGTCTGGCCGGACCTTGTCGGTCGTCGGTTCGTACTGAATGAGCTCGATGAGAGTGTTGCGGAAGATCACCTTGCCGGGAGTGACGGCAACATTGCGGCCAGGCTGAAAGGACTCCGCTCCGGCTGGCGGCTTCGCGCGGACGATCCGCTCCCAATCGTCCAGGAAGTTCCGGAGGCCCTGAACGAGGTTCTGGCCGCCCGTCTCGAGAATGCGGCGCTGAACGACGGGATTTGTCGCGATGAAGTTCGACGGAGACGCCATGTCGAGGATCTGGCGCGTGATGAACTCGGTGACTGCCTGATGCTGCCTGGTCACGCCATCGACGCCGGTCGTGGCGTCGTGCCACCATTCCTGTTGCAGCAGGAAGCTCTGGTGGACGAGATTGAACGGCCACGACCGCCACTCTTTCTCGGCGAAGCGGCGGTCATGAGGGCGTGGCTCGATGCACGGTTCACCGGCGCCGCCGTTGATCGCGCAACGGGCGGCGAACTGTGCCAGCTGTCCCCATTCGCGCGCGCCTCTCGCGGCGAGTTCCACCTGTTTTCCCGGAGAAATGGCGAGGTGGATGGCCCAATCCGTGACCGCATCGGCAATGGCCGCCGGCGACAGGCCGGAGGTGAGGCGTGCGAGGCCCGCATGAGCGATGTGGTCGAGGGCGTCGCGGAGTTGGTGGAGAGCGGCGTCGTCCCAGGGATCTGCTGGAGGTGCAGGCTCGAAAATCGGCATGCTCGCCGGCGCAGGAGCGGCCGTCACGGCCTGTGTCATTGCCGCGTGAGGCTCAGAAGGGACGCTCCTCTTGGAGGCGGAGGATGTTCGAGCCGGCATTTCGACCTCCCGGGTCATGGCCCTTCACTCGATGGGCGCGGTCCGCCCATCCGATGCGCATGGGCTGGCCTGCTGCGCGTTGCGCTCGATCAAAGAAGGCTTTCTAATGTCGTTCACATCTTGGCCGATGCGAAGCGCTTCGCGAGAGGAGGACCATCGCCGCGCTCAAGTGAATGTGGCCTCGATCCGGTCCCTCAGAACCGTCAGCTCATGAATGTAGGGCGCGCGTCGTTCGCGATGCTGGTGCCAAAGTCGTGCGATCAGCTCGCTCTTGCGACCTTCATCCGCTTCGCTGTGCTTGATGGCTTGGAGGCTTTTCTCGAAGTCAGAGTCGATGTCGGCCAAATCGGCCAGGGCTGTCTGGAGAAGCGGGAGAATATCCGGAGAGTAAAACTTTTCCCGGTTCGGGGCCATCTGGAGATGGGGATGCTCGAAATCTGTGGCCATGGCTTCCTCCAGGGATTCTTGCAGGGATTCTTGCGGCCTGAGCCGACCTCGATCTGTTAACCTAAGTTAGGAGCACGACTTTGGTCAGGATGGGGCAGCTTGGCGTTACATGGTTGCTGCAGAGTGCCCATCCTTGACCGGAGCATGCAACGGCTTGGCCTCGTGGACATTGATCCCGGTCAAACAACGATTGCGGTTCCTGCCATAATGATTGTTCGGCCCTGCGGCTAACCTGTCGCAAGGCTTCGAGGGCTGCGCGGGAGACGTGGAGACGCTCATGATCAGCTGGATTGTTCGGATACTGATGATTGCGGCCGGCGTCGTCACGGGCTGGTTCATCGCCAAGGATGCACCGGTCTTCGGAGTGGCCCAGATGATGGTGGCTCTCCTTCTCCTTACGCTCGTCGTAGCGGTCCTGGCCTTCTGGCCACGTCGCTGGACCATCACCCTGAACCGCTCCGGGAAACAGCGCTGAGCCATTCATGGGCCGCCTGACATAGCGCCCTGGGAAGGCCAGGGCGCTATGTCGTGCAGGGATCAGGATGGACGGCCGACACGGTCGGCGAATTGTTTCACGCCAACCGTTACGGATCGGGTCGCCTCGTCCGCCAGCCGCATCGTGAGCTCAGCCATGCGCCGGCTGTTGTCGACAGTCTGCTCGAGGTTGTTGCGGATGAGGGAGCTTTGAACCGTAACGAGGTCGTTCACGGATTGACAGCGGGTGAGGGCGTTCAGCCCGTCGAGGTTCGTCTGCAGCCGCTTCTGGCTCAGTTCGAACCATTCCCGTGACAGTTCCTGAATGCCTTGCGTCAGGACCGTGTTGGAACGAACCACGCTCCTGACGTTGTCCGAGACCTGCTCGCCGAGCCCCTGAGGCTTTGCAACCGAGGGGCCGAACATCTGCAGCGCCTGACCCGTCGAGCGGCGGGCCATCTCCGAAAGGGCGTCAAAACCGCTCTCAACGACCCTCTGCATCGATTGAGCGATGTTCTGAGCGCTCTCCGTTCCTGCCCGCACGGTTTCTGCGAGATTATCCACCGGGCGCTGGACCGCGTCGGCCTGCTCGCGGGTACGGCGCGCTTCGGTGCGTTTCGATTCGTCGATGGCAGCCACTTCATCCTCCACTTTCTCGATGACCGCTTCCGCTTCGTCGTCGCTCAGAACCTTGAGCACGGCCGGGAGAAGTTCCTTCCTGTCGTCGCGAATATGCTGCTGGAACACTCTCTTCAGATCGGCCACTTTCGCGAGAAATTCGGCATTGCTCTTGGGCATGCGTTCCAGCTCCGTCAGGAGCGCCGTGGTTTCCTCGTTGTCGGAGAGAGCCTGCCGAACGAGGTCGTCCATTCCGTGCCGTCGAAGGATCGGCAACAGGTGCTGCTCCTGCAGGGTAGCCAGCAGTTTCAGCTCCTCCTGCAGGTCATCGAACAGGCGCTCACGGGTTTTGATGGCGCTGTCTGAGGTAGCGAGAAGCTTATCAAAGAGATCGCGCGCCCGGTCGGGCGGCGTCTGGTTCAGTTTTCGCGTGGTCATGATCCGTCTCTAGGTTCGATTGATGACGTGCGCCTGCCTTGCGGCACACGCTTCGACGTCGGGAATGATGGGAACTTGCCTAGTGCTGGAGGCCTAATGGCCAGGGAGCGAAAAGGTTCGGGCGCCTCCAGAGGACAAAATGGTCCTGTACGGCGAGATCCAGGCGCGTGTCCTTTTCCAGAAGCACGATCTGAGCCTCGATCGCTTTGAGCTCACGCTCAAGCTTGGCTGTCCGCCGGGGCTCAGAAAAAATGGACTTTCTCTTCTTGCTCTTCATCAAGCACTCCATGGTCCGGCGCAGCCCCAGGCTCTCCATGAGGAGACGGGCGGCGTACGGATGGCCATGATTGTGCCCCCAACGAAATGTTCATTCTGTATTTGGGGCGGATGATACCGGAGCGGAGCTTTTCGTCTGTCAGAAACCCGACACAGGGAAAGAATTTGTTAACGTTCGTTAAAATGTCGCAGTCCGGATGTCGAACAGCCCGACTTCTGCGGAACTGGCGCACTGTCAAGGTGTTCATACGGTAGCGCGGAGATCCGCATTTCGCCCGCATGCGCCGATGAGGGCCAGCTCCTTCGGCGGGCAAGTTCGTCAAAGAGTGCCGGGAGGGCATGGTGGTCAAGCGCATCCTCCTCGTCGTCGCAGCAGGTCTGGCTCTCGCTGCGGGCCTCTACTTCCTTGCATTCCGCTCTCCGCGAGAGGCTCCGGTACAGCAGGCCGCGGCGACGTTGCCGGCCCCTCAGGTGGGAATCATAGTGGTTCAGCCCGCAGAGGTTCCCTATCCGGTTGAATATGCCGGGCGTGTCTCCGGTTTTCGGGATATCGAAGTGCGCGCACGGGTCGGCGGTCTCCTGCTCAAGCGCGAGTTCGAGGAGGGGGCGCGGGTCACCCAGGACCAGGTGCTCTTCCAGATCGACCCGGCGACCTACGAGGTGGCGGTGACCCGGGCGGAGGCGCAACTTCAGCAGACCCAGGCGGCGCTGCGCCAGGCCGAGGAGAATTTCAACCGGATCGAGCAGCTCGTGCGCCGGGGCGTCTCCACCGATGCGCAGCTGGATGACGCCCGCTCCCAGCGGGATCAGGCGCGGGCCGGCGTGCAACTGGCCGAAGCGGAGGTCCAGAACGCCAAGCTGAATCTCAGTTACACGACCGTGACCGCACCCGGAACCGGGATCACCTCGCTGGAATCGCCGCCGGTCGGGGCACTCATTCAGGCGCAGCAGACGCTTCTGACCACCATCTCCCAGATCGATCCGGCCTACGTGAACTTCTCCTTCACCGACGAGGAGGGGCGGGCCTTTCGCGCCTTGAACGAGCGGCGAGCCCAGCCGATCGACGAGAAGGACCTCGTCGTCGAACTGCAATATGCGCTTCAGGGGAAGTATCCCCAGACGGGCAGGATCGACACGGCTGCCCAGCGCGTGGACTTGCAGACAGGGACGATACAGGCGCGAGCCGTGTTCCCGAACCCTGACGGTCTGCTCCTCCCGGGCCAGTTCGTCAGGGTTCGGCTCATCGGCATCACATTGCCCGATGCGATCGTCGTTCCGCAGCAGGCCGTCAGCCAGGGTCCGCAGGGGCCTTTGGTCTACGTCATCGGCGACAACGACATCGCTCAGGCGCGACCGATACGGCTGGGACCCGAGCTCGCGGACGGCTGGGTCGTACGCGAGGGCCTGAAGGGCGGTGAGAGGGTCGTCGTGGATGGCGTGATCCGCGTTCGGCCGGGCCAGCCCGTCAGGCCGGTGCCGATGGACGTCAATGCAGCGCAGTCCACGGAGATGCCCAGCGCCCCGGCACCAGGGGCTCGGCCATGATCTCGAAATTCTTCATCGATCGCCCGATCTTCGCGTCGGTCCTATCCATCGCCATCGTGCTCATCGGCCTGATCGCCATGCGGGTGCTGCCTGTCGCCCAATATCCCGAAATCGTTCCGCCCCAGGTCGTGGTCTCGGCCACCTATCCGGGAGCCAGCGCCGAGACGATTGCAGAAACCGTCGCGGCTCCCCTGGAGCAGCAGGTCAATGGGGTCGAAGACATGATCTACATGCAATCGACTTCAACCGGCTCCGGGACCATGAGCCTGTCGGTGTATTTCCAGACCGGGACGGATGCCGACCAGGCCACCATCAACGTCAACAATCGCGTTCAGCGCGCAATGGCCGTTCTGCCGGAGGAAGTGAGGCGTCAGGGCGTGACGGTGACCAAGCGGTCGTCGTCGATCCTCCAGATCGTCGCCCTGTCCTCGCCGGATCGGCGTTACGACACGATCTTCATCTCCAACTATGCGCTCATCAACATCATCGACGAGCTGCGGCGGACCCCCGGGGTCGGCGATGCTTCGCTCTTTGGCGCATCTGACTATTCCATGCGCATCTGGCTTCGACCGGACAAAGTTGCGCAGTACAACCTCACCCCCGGCGACGTTGCCGCCGCCATCCGCGACCAGAATGCGCAGTTCGCGGCCGGGCGCTTCGCCGAGGAGCCGACCCCGAGCCGGCAGGCGTTCACCTACTCGGTCACGACCCAGGGCCGTTTCGCCGATCCCCGCGAGTTCGAGCAGATCGTCCTGCGCTCCGACGAAAACGGCGGCGCGTTGCGGCTGAAGGACGTCGCGCGGGTCGAACTCGGTTCCCTGAACTATTCGACCGTGGCGACTCTGAATGGCGCTCCCACGGTGCCGATCGGGATCTATCTGCAGCCCGGGGCCAATGCCCTCAACGTCTCGGACGCCGTCAATGCAGCGATGACCCGGCTCGCACAGCGTTTTCCCGACGGGCTGCGATACGACGTGCCCTATAACACGACGAAGTTCATCGAGGTCTCCATCGACGAGGTCGTCAAGACCTTTGTCGAGGCCATCGTTCTCGTGGTGATCGTGGTCTTCCTGTTCCTTCAGAACTGGCGCGCGACCCTGATTCCTCTGCTCGCCGTTCCGGTCTCGATCATCGGTACGTTTGCGGGAATGTATGTTCTGGGATTTTCCATCAACCTGTTGACGCTCTTCGGACTCATCCTCGCCATCGGCATCGTGGTCGACGATGCCATCATCGTGCTGGAGAACGTCGAGCGCATCATGTCGACGGAGCGCAAGCCCCCGCGAGAGGCTGCCATCCAGGCCATGCAGGAAGTGAGCGGCCCCGTCGTCGCAGTCGTGCTGGTGCTCTGCGCCGTGTTCATTCCCGTGTCCTTCCTCGGCGGACTGGCGGGCGAGCTCTACCGGCAGTTTGCCGTGACGATTGCCGTATCGGTGGTCATTTCCGGCATCGTAGCGCTCACCCTGACTCCCGCCTTGTGCGCGCTCCTTCTCAAGGAGGGGCACAGCGAGCCCTGGCTGCCGTTCCGCGTCTTCAATCGCGGCTTCGATCGTGTCATGCGCGCCTTCACATCGGGGACTGCCTACTTCCTGCGCCATGCCATGATCGCACTGCTGCTCATCGGCGGAATGCTGGGGATGACATGGTGGCTGTTCGAGCGCGTGCCGGGCGGGCTCGTGCCGGCGGAGGATCTGGGAAGCGTCTTCGTCGTCACCGCCCTGCCGCCAGCAGCCTCCCTCGACCGCACCCTCGACATCACCGCGAAGGTGAGCGCGGAGCTCACGCGCAATCCCGCCGTCGCCGACGTGGTGACAATTGCCGGGTTCGATCTGCTCTCGGGTGCACAGAAGACCAGTTCCGGCGTATCTTTCGTGACGCTCACCGATTGGTCCGAGCGAACCGACCCACGCCTCGATGCGCGCAATCTCGCGCCGGCTTTCTCGGCCCTCAACGCGAACTTCCGTGACGGGGTTGTGGTCGGTTTCAACCCGCCTCCCATCACGGGCATGAGCACGACCGGCGGCTTCGAGTTCTACCTGCAGGACCGGTCCGGCGGCTCTCTCGACAGCCTTTCCCAGGCGGCGCAGACGGTGGTTCAGGCGGCCAATCAGCGGCCCGAGCTTTCAGGCGTCTCCACAACGTTCAACACGAACGTGCCGCAGTACCGGATCGACGTGGATCGCGACAAGGCGAAGGCGCTCGGCGTGCCGATCACGGCCATCTTCGACACGATGCAGAGCACCTTCGGCAGCTTGTACGTCAACGATTTCAGCCTGTTCGGACGGACCTACCGGGTGAGCCTCTCCTCGGAGCCCGAGTTCCGGATGAGCCCGAACGACCTGCAGCATGTCTTCGTCCGTTCCGACAAGGGCACCATGGTTCCTCTCAGTGTCCTCCTGACCACCTCGCGCATCGTCGGCCCCGATGTGGTGGACCGGTTCAACGTGTTTCCTGCGGCGAAGATTCAGGGCAGCCCGGCTCCGGGCTATTCCTCGGGGCAGGCAATCGCGGCAATCGAGCAGGTGGTGTCCCAGAACCTGTCCTCGGACTATTCCATCGGCTGGACGGGCTCGGCCTACCAGGAATTGCAGTCGGCCGGAACCGGATCGCAGGGGTTTGTCCTGGGGCTCGTGATGGTGTTCCTGATCCTCGCGGCGCAATACGAGCGCTGGTCCCTGCCGTTTGCCGTCATCACGGCCGTGCCGTTCGCCGTTTTCGGAGCCATCCTCGCCATCTGGTTGCGCGGAATCGAGAACGACATCTATTTCCAGGTCGGGCTCGTCACCCTCATCGGATTGGCCGCCAAGAACGCGATCCTGATCGTCGAGTTCGCGTCAGAGCGCCATAGAGCAGGGGAAAGCGTCTACGATGCGGCCCTGGAGGCGGCACAGCTCCGCTTCCGCCCGATCGTGATGACCTCTCTCGCCTTCATCCTCGGCGTGGTGCCGCTCGCAATCTCGACAGGAGCAGGCTCGGCAAGCCGGCACTCGGTGGGCACGGGCGTCATTGGCGGCATGCTGGCCGCAACGTTCCTCGCCATTTTCTTCGTGCCGCTGTTCTTCCGCCTGGTGACCCGGGAGCGGAGGCCAGCGGACGAGGCCGCCGCGCCGGTCGCACCTGAATCCGCGCCCCCGAAAGAGGTCTAGCTTGGAAAGGACAGCCGCGGCGCAGCGGCAAGGATCAGCGCTTGCGCAGCCGCTCGATGGCTTCCTTGTGCGCGGCGGGGTCGACGTCGTACTCCTCCGCCAGGCGCAGGATCTCGGCCTGCCGTTCTTCGGCGGAGAGTTTCGGGCTGAGGCTCGCGACGGCGGCCAGGAAGGAAGCGCCCGCAAAAACCGGGTCGCGGCGTCTCGCTGTCTGCTCCCGTTCCTTTTTCAACTCCGCCTGGCGCTGCTTATAAGTATCGAGAGGTCCGAGCGCCCGCACGGCGCGGTTTCTCAAGGCCTGGACCGCAAGACCGTGCTCGTCCGCGATCTCCGGCAAGGCCTGCTCCGGATCTTCACCGGACATGAGGGCTTCGGCCAGTTCTTCGAGCGCGGAAACGAATGGATCCATGGCGGCCCCCTTCAATTGGCTTATCGTCAACGGATGGTGATCCGTTCGGTTCTGGCAAAGTGTTGCCCATGAAGCGGGCTGCCCAATAATGGTTCCAGCCGATTCTCGCCCGCCCGTCATCATCAGACCGAACGGAACCCACAGTTATGGCCGAACGCATGCAGGAGCGACCCGATCCCTATCTCTGGCTGGAGGATGTGGAAGGCGAGAAGGCGCTCGCCTGGGTGCGTGCCCACAACGAGATCACGAAGGCTGCCCTGTGCGATTCCTCCTTCGAGGCCGACAAGCGCGCGCTCTACGAAATCTCGACGCGTCCCGACAACATTCCCTTCATTACAAGGCGGCGTGGCGAGCTCTACAATTTCTGGCAGGATGTGACGCATGTGCGCGGCCTGTGGCGACGCACGTCGATGGAGGAATATCGAAAGCCCGACCCGTCCTGGGAAACGGTGCTCGACATCGATGCGCTGGCCCGGGCGGAAGGCGAGGACTGGGTCTGGAAAGGCTGCGGGACGCTGCAGCCGGAGCAGCGCTACGGCTTGGTCAGCTTGTCCCGCGGCGGGGCCGATGCGGTCGAGATCCGGGAATTCGACCTCCTGGAGAAGCGCTTCGTCGAGGACGGCTTCGCGCTTCCCGAAGCCAAGGGCGGAGCCGCCTGGCTCGACGACGACCGGCTTCTCGTCGCCACGACGCTTGGCGAGAAAGCGGCCACGGCCTCGGGCTATCCGCGCACGATCCGCCTGTGGCGGCGAGGCTCGGACTTTCAGCAGGCTCCGGTGCTCTTCGAGGGGGAGGTCAGCGACATCTATATCTCCGCCTCCGTCGATCGGGAACCGGGCTACGAGCGCACCTTCTATCGCCGCCAGATCACCTTCGAGGAGGGGATCAGCTATCTCGCACAGGAGAGCGGCGCCCCCCTGCCTATCGATCTCCCGCTCGACGCCCGCTTCGATGTGGAGAAGGACTGGCTGGTCGTGAAGCTCAAGAGCGATTGGGCCTTGCCGGAACGCACATATCCAGCCGATGCGCTGCTGGCGACCAGCTTCTCCCGCTTCATGGACGGCGAGCGGAATTTCGAGGTCTTGTTCGAGCCGGGGCCGAGGCGGGTCCTCTCCGGGTTCTGGTGGGCCAAGTCCCGACTGGTGCTGACGGTGCTCGATAACCTGGCAAGCCAGATCTGGCTCGGCACGCCGGGCGAACCCTGGCGACTGGAGCGGCTGGAGGGCCTGCCGGATACCGCGGCGGTCCACGCCATGTCACTCGATGCGAGCCAGCTTGAGCGCACGGACGAGTTCCTCCTGTCGATCTCGAGTTTCATCGAGCCGACGAAACTGGCGCTGGTGACCGAGGACAGGCGGATCGAGGTTCTCAAGGAGACGCCCGCGGCCTTCGACGCTTCAGGCCTGGAGGTGACCCGGCACGAGGCGGTCTCGGTCGACGGCGAACGCATTCCCTATTACCGGATCGGCCCGAAAGGACAGGACAGCCCCCGCCCGACGGTGCTCTACGGCTATGGAGGATTCTCAGTCTCCATGACTCCCGGCTATCTCGGCGGCATCGGCAAGACCTGGCTGGAGCGCGGCAATGTCTGGGTCGTGGCCAATATTCGCGGCGGCGGCGAGTTCGGGGCCGCCTGGCACAAGGCGGGCATGCGCGAAGGCAAGCGCCTGTCACACGACGATTTCGCGGCCATTGCCCGTGACCTTGCCCGGCGTGGCGTCACCACGGAGAAGCAGCTTGCGGCCTATGGCGGATCGAACGGGGGGCTGCTCGTCGGCAATATGCTGACCCGATATCCCGAGCTTTTCGGCGCCATCTGGTGCACCGTGCCGCTCCTCGACATGCGCCGTTATACGAGATTGCTGGCCGGGCCCAGCTGGGTGGCGGAATACGGCGATCCCGACCGGCCTGAGGATTGGGCCTATCTGGCGGGCCTGTCCGCCTATCAGAACCTGGAGGAGGGGCGCACCTATCCTCCGGTTCTGCTCGTTACCTCGAGGCGGGATGACCGCGTCCATCCTGGCCACGCGCGCAAGATGGCAGCCAAGCTCGAAGCGATGAAGCAGCCGGTTCTCTTCTACGAGCCCGAGGACGGCGGGCATGGGGCAGCCAACAAGGAGCAGGCGGCGTTTCTCACGGCGTTGGGACTTGCGTTTCTCAGGAAAACGCTTGTCGGAGACGGAAGCGTCTGAGGCGTTCTCACATTCGGCAGGGGATAATTCATCGCAGGAAGGGGTCGTCCATAGCCGTGGATCCCTTGATATTGCACTCTGCCATAGGCACATAGGGTGGAGGAAAGAGCCAGCGGATCAACGCCTTAAGCCTGATCCTTCAGGGCCCGGAGCCCCCGTCCTGAACGGGCTGGGAACCGGGCCCGAGAGCAATCCCGAAAACATCTGAGCCTTCCGCCCGTTTAACGATGGTCCAGGCCGGAGCGGCAGAAACATCTATGAGAACGAGGCGGAAGCTGCGACGTGCGCTCCGCCGAGCGGAAATCCGAATGTCCAAGAAGTCTAAAAATCTCGTCAGCCTCAATCACCTGCCGGGACTCCTCCTTGCCAGCGCGGCCGAGTGCGAGCGCTGGATCGAAGCCGGGCTGATCCCGGTCGCCGAGCGCCGGACGCTTCAGAAGCGCGGGCGTGCCTTCGAGGCTCCGCTGTTCGATCCGGACGTGATCGCGCAGCTAGCGGCCCAGGTGCCGGCATGGAGGGAGCAGGGCGGCGAGCCTCTCCAGCGCCCGTCGCGCGGGCGCCGAGGTGGCGACGATGATCGTCAGCCTCTCGACAATGTCGCTCAGCGGCGTCGAAACGGAATTATAATGCCCGTCCGCCGCAATACGGGACTCTATGTTGTCGAGGACATGCGCAGGACCGAGAACGCGCGGGGAAAGCCGGAACGTGTCTTCACAGGCTACCGGGTGGTTTTCACCAAGCCGATGCAGGTCTTGCCTGATAGCGCCCTTATCGACGTCACCATCGAATTCAACTTGGCCGAACCTCTCGAAGTGGCTGCCGTCGTGCTGTCGCCCGCGCGCGCGGAGCGCGCCGAGCTTGCCACAGCGTCGGAGGTACTCGAAGCCAGGATCATCGAACTGCGGGATGCAATCTTCGAGGCCTGCGAGCAAGAGTTGGCAAGCTGGCGCGATGAGCTAGAGACCTATCTCGGCGCCTATGAGGATGCGAACGAGCGCCAAGCGATCCTCGGCGGCATCCGCTCGGCGATCGAAAAACTCGATCGGATCCATGCCTCCGATAAAGGCGGCCCGGCAGGTGCGGGGCGCAAGCTGAGGCAAAAGCTCGACGACTACCGATCCAAGGCCACCGCGAGACGATTGCGGCATCTGCGTGAGGCGCAGATCCGCGAGGCGTCCGGCTATGAGCGCTATGCGGCGATCTTTCCCGTTGCCCGGTCCCTGAACCGCCGGTTCCTGTTCCTGGCCGGGCCGACCAACTCGGGCAAGACCTACGAAGCCCTGAAGCTGGCGCGCGAGGCCGAGACGGCCGAGATTCTCTCGCCGCTTCGGCTCCTCGCGCTCGAACATTACGAACGCATGATCGAGGAGGGGCTCGCGGCTGGCATGATCACCGGCGAAGAGCGCGTTCTGCCGGAGGATGCGACCCATATCGCCCGCACGATCGAAACCCTCGACCTGCACCGGGTCGTCGATGTCTGCGTGATCGATGAGGTCCAGATGCTGGGCGATCCGAGCCGAGGTTGGGCCTGGACCCAGGCCATGATCGGCGCGCCTGCAAAACTCGTGGTCCTGACGGGCGCGCCGGAGGCGATCCCTCTCGTCGAGCATCTGCTCGCCATGACCGGAGAGCCGCTGGAGGTGAAGATCCTCAAGCGCAAGGGCAAGCTGCGCGTGGAGGGCGCGCCCGCCAACCTCAAGAAGCTGTCTCGCGGTGACGCCGTTGTCGCCTTCACCCGCCGCGACGTGCACGATCTGCGCACCCGCCTGGTCGCAGCCGGGCGTACGGTTGCGACCGTGTATGGCGCGCTGGGACCCGAAGTCCGCCGGGCGGAGGCAGCGCGCTTCCGCAACGGCGAGGCTGAAATCCTCGTCGCGACGGATGCCATCGGCATGGGCTTGAACATCGGGCCGCTCAGGCGTGTCGTTTTCTCGACCCTGCGCAAGTTCGACGGTGTGCGTGAGCGACAGCTCAACGCCATGGAAATCAAGCAGATCGCCGGCCGGGCAGGGCGCTTCGGCCATCATGACGAGGGTCTCGTGACGGCGCTGGAGGAGGTGGGAACCTATGCGCAGGTCGAAAACGTCATCCGCAACGCGCTGAACGGCGATGCCGCGAAGCTGCGAGGCAAGGCCTATGTCCGCCCGAACCAGGAGACGGTGCTGTCGGCAAGCGAGGTGCTTCAGACCGACCGGCTCGGCCGCGTTCTTCGCCACCTGAACGACACGCTCGTCGCCGGCCACCCCGACCTGCGCATGGCCGACATGGAGGAGATGATCGAGCTTGCGTCGCAACTCGATACGGTAGACATGCCGATCCTCGATCGCCTGTCCTATTCCATGGCGCCGGTCGACGGGCGGGAGCGTCTGGCTGTCGAGCTCCTGCTTGATTGGGCGTGGCAGCATGCCCGCGAAGGACGGGTCCGGGCGCCGGATTTCGCCGTGAACACGGATCTCCTGAAACTGGAGGCACGGGTCAAGATCGCCACCAGCTGGCTCTGGCTGTCTCAGCGCTATCCCGACATCTTCGCTGATGTGGACGCCGTGGTGGATCTGCGGGCGAACCTCAACGCGAAGATCGAGGAAAAGCTTGTTGCAACTTCCGTCTCCCACCGCCGGAAACCCGACGAGAAGTCGCGACGCGACAGGAGCAAGAATCCCCAAAAGCAGAGAAAGAACCGGCGTGGCCGGGTCGAGGCCGAAGCCGTTGAGCCGGAGCCCTACCGAGCCAAAGGAAGGTAGGCTTCAGACTGCGAGCTCCTGCTCTACGAGCGCGACCCAGAAGGCGACGCCGGTCGAAATCGCATCGTCGTTGAAGTCATAGGCCGTGTTGTGGTGCAGAGCCCCGTCGACGGCAGGACCGTTGCCGAGCCACACATAGGCACCGGGCACCGCTTCGCCGAAGAAAGCGAAATCGTCGCCGGCTGTCGAGGGCTCGAAATTCGTCACGACCTTGGAGCAGCAGACGACCCGCGCAGCATTGAGGGCGCGAGCCGTTGCGTCCGGATGATTGATCACGGGCGGGATGCGGCGGCGGAATTCATATGAAGCCTCGATGCCGAACATCGCAGCAACGCCCCGCGCCAGCCGCTCGATTTCCACTTCGAGCTGATCGCGCACGTCTGCGGAATAGGCCCGCGCCGTTCCGCCGATCTCGACGACATCCGGAATGACGTTGAGGGCGCGAGGATCGCCGGCCTGAATTGAACAGGCACTCACCACGGCCGGTTGCAGCGGATTGACCACCCGTCCCACGATGGTCTGGAGCGCGGCGAGGAAATGTCCGCTCGCCGTGATCGGATCTTTGCCGAGATGCGGCTTGGCGCCGTGCGTGCCGACGCCCTTGAACGTCACGAGCCATGTATCGGACGAGGCCAGCTGGGGGCCGGCCGTCACGGCCATTTCGTCGGTGCTCAGCCCCGGCATGTTGTGCAGTCCATAGACCGAGTCGCAGGGAAAGAGATCGAAGAACCCGTCCTCGATCATTCTCTTCGCGCCGCCGCGACCTTCCTCCGCCGGCTGGAAGATGAAGCGCACCGTTCCCGAGAAGTTGCGCGTTCTCGCCAGATGACGGGCGGCTCCGAGCAGCAGGGTCGTATGCCCGTCATGGCCGCAAGCATGCATCTTTCCGGCGAACTTCGATTTGTACGGACGATCCGCCTGCTCCGGCATGGCGAGTGCATCCATATCGGCGCGAAGCCCGATGGTGCGCGTGCCGTTGCCGACCTGCAGGGTGCCCACGACGCCCGTCTTTCCCAGGCCCCGGTGCACGCGAAGGCCGGCTTCTTCCAGAAGGGAGGCCACGATTCCGCTCGTCCGTTCCTCCTCGAAACCCAGTTCCGGATGAGCATGGAGGTCTTGGCGGAGGCTGCGCAGGAATGCTAGGTCCGCCTGGATGAGGTCCTGTTGAGGCATCGTGCTCTGATCCCGAATGTGCCGGCTCGGCTCGTTCGATAGCGCGGTGGCCGCCGGGTCACAATCGTTCTGTCCCGTCCAAATGGAAGATATTCGCAATGCAGCCCCATGATTTCTGGCAGGAGATTCATCCGCCCGAGACCTTCGAGCGGCTGCCGGCCGAAGGCCATCGCGGGTTCTTTCCCGCCGAGTTCGAGGACGGGCGACAGGTGCGCCTCCCGATCCGGGAACTGGCGGACGGGGAGCATGCCCTCGCATCCCTCATCATCAATCAGGCGGGCTTTGCCGTCGAGGAGGCCCTGTGCGCCAACCTCGCGGACAAGGCCCGGCCCTTCGAGCCGGAGGTGGTGATCGGGCTTCCGACCCTCGGCCTCACCCTGGCGAGCGGCACGGCCAAGAGGCTGGGGCACAGCCGTTATGTTCCCCTCGGGACGTCGCGAAAGTTCTGGTACCGCGAGGAGCTCTCCGTCGCGATGAGCTCCATTACAAGCCCGGACCAGGTGAAGCGCCTGTATCTCGACCCCCGCATGCTGCCGCTGATCGAGAACCGGAGGGTGCTGCTCGTCGATGACGTGATCAGCAGCGGGCGTTCCATCGTTGCAGCCCTGAAGCTGCTGGAGACGCAGGGAGTTCGGCCTGTCGCCATCGGGGCGGCGATGCTCCAGACGGATGCCTGGCAGGAGCCGGTTTCAGCTCTCTATCCCTCTGTGCGGGAGAGGGTCATGGGCGTGCTCCGCACCCCACGCCTGAAGCGTATGGCGGCGGGTGGATGGATCCCCGAATAGCCAGCCCGCTTTGCAAGTTTTTTAGGCAAAATGGCTTTAAGGTGAGCAGGGTCCGTGTCGGGCGGGGCTTTCCCGGCACCATGGTTGTGTTAATGCGTGGGGCCGGTAGGGCGGTGATCGCTCTTGTGAAGGGTATCCACACCCATATCCTCGACCGATAAACAAGAGAACCAGGAGATTCTGAGATGGCAGGGCATTGGCAGAAACCGATCGCGGGCATGATATTTGGTCTGGCGGCGCTGGCTTCCGCTCCGGTCATGGCCCAGAACAAGACCCTCACGATCTCCTGGTGGGGGTTCAACGGCGACAAGCTGGAAGAAATCATTCTCAAGCCGTTTCGTGCCCAGTGCGGCTGCGATCTGGTCTTCGAGACGGGCAACAACGCCGACCGCCTGAACAAGATCAAGATCCGCGGCGGCGGTGGCGTGGATGTCGTCTATCTCACCGACAGCTATTCGCAGCTCGGCATCCAGGAAGGCCTGTTCCAGCCGGTCGACCGCTCGAAGGTCCCCAACATCAACGGCATCTACGACCTTGCCAGGGAGCCGCAGGGCAAGTTCGGCCCGGCCTATACCATCGGCCGCATCGGCATCATCTACGACAGCGCCAAGGTGTCGGCGCCGATCACGTCCTGGAACGACCTGTGGCGCGACGACCTCAAGCGCCGCGTTTCGCTGCCGGGCATCACCACCACGGCCGGCCCGATGACGGTGCTGGTCGCGGCCGGCAAGGCGGGCGTCGATCCCTACAAGGACGAGAGCGCGGCCTTCAAGGCTCTCGAGCAGCTGAAGCCGAATGTGGTGAAGAACTACAATACCGGCTCCGAGCTCGTGAACCTGTTCTCCACCGGTGAGATCTCCGTCGCCATGGCGCAGGATTTCACCCTGGCGCAGATCCAGGCGGCCGTGCCGACCGTTCGCTGGGCCGAGCTGAAGGAGGGCGATTACGCCACCCTCAACACGGTGAATATCGCCAAGGGCGCCGCCAACCCCGAGCTTGCTCACCAGTTCATCAACTTCATCCTCGACCCGAAGATTCAGCAGACCCTGGCCGAGCGAGGCGTTGACGCCCCGGTCGCCACCGCGGTGACCCTGAAGCCCGAGGAGGCGGCCCGCTGGACCTATGGCGAGAAGATGGTTTCCTCGCTCAAGCGGCTCGACTACGAGAAGCTGAACGCGGCCAAGAGCGACTGGCTCGATGCCTGGAGCGAGGTCTTCGGGAAGTAATCCTGCCATCATGACAGCAAGACGTTTCTGGCGCCGGAGCGGCGCAACCGGGTGGGCGCTGACCGCGCCCGCCACGCTCGCCGTGATCGGGTTCCTGATCGTGCCGATCGGAGCCGTGATCGCGGGGACCTTCATGGATCCGCGTGGGGTTTTTGCCCCCTACATCTCCTATTTCAACAGCGGATTCCGCACGACTGTCCTGTTCCGAACCCTGCAGATTTCGGCACTGACGACGATCATCTCCCTGATCTTCGGCTTCATGACCGCCTATGTGGTGTCGCGAGCGCCGGGCCGGCTGAAGAGCCTGCTCATCGTGGCGGCCGTCTTTCCGCTTCTGACCGGCGTCGTGGTCCGTGCCTTCGCCTGGCTGATCATCCTGGGGCGCAACGGCATCCTGAACCAGACCCTGCTTGCGCTCGGCATCGTCAACGAGCCGCTCGAGATGCTCTACACGCAGGGCGCCGTCATCATCGGCATGGTCTATCTCTTCGTGCCGCTCATGGTCCTGTCCCTGGTGGGCGTTCTGGAGAACATCCCGAAGGACGTGCTGCAGGCGTCCTCGTCGCTCGGGGCGCCCCCGATGGCGACTTTCTGGCAGGTCCTGCTCCCGCTCGCCGTGCCCGGCCTCATCGTTGGCGCGGTGCTCGTCTTCACGGGCAGCTTCACGGCTTACGCGACCCCACAGCTTCTGGGCGGCGAGCGCCAGACGGTGCTCGCGACGCTGCTGCAGCAGCGCGCCATGGTGTCCTTCGACTGGGTCGGGGCCTCGACCATCGCGGCCATCATGACGGTGATCACCATCTCGATCGTTCTCGCGATGAGCCACATCGCCCGCCGCATCAATCCCATGGCCACATGATGTCCGACAGACCTCATCCCATCCTCGTTGCCGTAGCGGCATTGGTCTACCTGTTCCTCATGGTGCCCCTGGTCATCGTGGTCGGGGCGGCGCTGAGCGACACGACCTACCTGACCTTTCCGCCCCAGGGACTTTCCCTGCGCTGGTTCGAAAACATCTTCGCGATCAGCGCCTTCCGGCGGACCATCGTCACCAGTCTTCAGATCGCCTTTCTGGGAACGCTGATCGCGCTCCTGATCGGCATTCCGGCGGCCTACGCGCTCAACCGCTTCCGGGTCGAGCTGCCGAAATGGCTCGGAACGCTGTTCGTTCTGCCGATCCTCGTGCCCGAGATCGTGTTCGGCTTCGCCCTGCTGAAGTCGCTGACGGTCGGGGCGGGAGCACCGATCTTCCTGGCGCTTCTCATCGGCCACACGCTTCTCGTTCTGCCCTATGTGGTCCGGGTAATCAGCGCGAGCCTCGCATCCTTCGATTTCTCCATCGAGGAGGCGGCGATCAGCTTAGGCAGCGCGCCGGTGAAGACCTTCTTCACCATCGTCCTGCCGAATGTGCGGGCAGGAGTGATCGCGGCGTTCATCCTCGCCTTCATCACTTCGCTCAATGACGTGTCGGTGTCGCTCTTCCTGACAGGACCGGGCATCAGCACCTTGCCGATTCAGATCCTCGCCCATGTGGAGCAATTCTTCGACCCGACGGTCGCATCCGTCTCCGTCCTCTTGATGTTCCTCACCGTGGCCGTGATGGCCATAGTCGAGCGAACCCTCGGCCTCACCTTTCTTGCGAAGTAGCTTTCCGTGACACAGCCCCTCCATATCGATTCGGTTTCCGCCCATTACGGGACGACCCGTGTTCTCGAGAACCTCTCGCTGTCCGTGCAGGCCGGCGAGCTCGTGTCCCTTCTCGGGGCCAGCGGCTGCGGCAAGACCACGACCCTGCGCCTCATCGCGGGATTTTTGTCGCCCACGACCGGATCGATCACGCTCGGCGGACGCGACCTGACGCGCCTGCCCACGCACAAGCGCGATATCGGCCTCGTCTTCCAGAACTACGCGCTGTTTCCCCATCTCTGCGTGCTCGACAACGTCGCCTTCGGACTCAAGCAGCGCGGCATCGCGCCTGCCGAGCGCCGCAAGCGGGCCATGGCGATGCTGGAACGTGTCGGCCTTGCGGCCTTGGCAGACCGAGCGCCGGGTGCGCTCTCGGGCGGCCAGAAGCAGCGCGTCGCCCTGGCGCGGGCGCTCGTGATCGAGCCGCCCCTGCTCATGTTCGACGAACCTCTCTCCAACCTCGACGCCAAGCTCCGGGTCGACATGCGCGTCGAGATCCGCCAGCTGCAGCGGGCCAACGGCACCACCTCGGTCTATGTCACCCATGACCAGGAGGAGGCGTTCTCGATCTCAGATCGGGTCGCCATCATGAATGCCGGGCGCCTCATGCAGTTCGACCGGCCGGAGGTACTCTACCGGCGCCCGGCCAACACCTTCGTGGCGCGCTTCGTCGGCTTCGAGAACATCATTCCGTTCAAGGTCATCGCACGCGATGGAGATATCGTGACGGCGGAGACGGCGGGAATGCGGCTGCGGTTGTCTCAGGGCCTGTACGGCACCATTCCCGACACATTCCTGCTCGCCACGCGGCCCGACGGCCTGACGGTATCGACCGAGACCACGGCCGAGGGGCTTCCGGCTCAACTGGGTCTGAGAACCTATCTCGGCCGCGCCTATCAATATCAGTGCGAAACGGCGGCCGGCCACCTCATCGCCAATGGCAGCCTCACCACGCCCCTTGAGGCAGGCACCAGCGTGAGGCTCGTGCCGGTCCCGGAACAATGCACCATCCTTGCCCCCGACGGAGACGAGCGATGACTGCGATCCTCATCAGGAATGCCTGCCTTCTCCCCATCGACGACGCCATGAGCGTCGTCGAGGACGGGTGGATCCACATCGAAGGCGGTACCATCCGGGCTCTCGGCTCCGGCGAGCCGCCGCACGTGGAGGGTGCCGAGATCATCGACGTCGCGGGCGATGTGATCATGCCCGGCATGGTCAATCCCCATGCCCATCTGGCGATGACGCTGTTCCGGGGACTCGGCGAGGATGTGGACGACCGGCTGTTCCGCTACGTGCTGCCGATGGAACGCAAGTTCGTGACGCCGGAGATGGTGCGGGTCGGCACGCTTCTCGGCGCTCTCGAATCCATCGAGGCGGGCGTCACCACCATTGCCGACATGTACTATTACGAGACGGAGGTCGGGCGCGCGCTCGATCAGGCGGGATTGCGCGGCGTCGTCGGCCAGACACTCGCGACCTTCGACCCGCCGGACCATAAGACGATCGACGAGGGCTTCGCGCTCGTCGAGGAACTGGTCGCCGACTTTTCCGGGCATGACAGGATCGTCCCCTCCATCGCGCCTCATGCCCCTTACTCGACCGATATCGAGGTCATGGCCCGCGTCGCCCGCTGGGCCGATGCGCATCCCGATGTTCCGGTGCAGATCCATCTCGCCGAAATGGACAGCGAAATGGAATGGTGCCGCAAGAACCATGGCATGCGGCCCGTGGCAGTGGTCGAGAAGGCAGGACTTCTGCGGTCCGGATTGATCGCCGCGCATTGCCTTCACATCGATCCCTCCGAGATCGAGCGCATGGCGAAGGCCGATGTGCGCGTGGCCCACAATGCCCGCTCCAATGCGAAGGCGGGACGCGGCATCGCGCCCGTCGAGGCCATGCGCGCCGCCGGCATCAAGGTCGGCATTGCCACCGACGGCCCCATGAGTGGCAACACCCTCGACCTGTTCAGCCAGTTCGGGCCGGTTTCCATGTTTCAGAAGCTTCTCGGTCACAGCCGCAAGCCCATGCCCGCCGCCCAGGTGATCCGCATGGCGACGCTGGAAGGGGCCCAGGTGCTCGGCCTCGACGGCCGCATCGGCTCGCTGGAACCCGGCAAGCAGGCGGACCTGATCCGCATCGACCTGTCCGCGCCGCGCATGCAGCCGGTCTACGACATCTACGCCACCCTCGTGTTCTCCGCGATGCCGGTCGACGTGCAGGACGTGATGGTCGGCGGCCGCTGGATCATGCGGGGCCGCGAGGTTGAGAGCCTGGAGCGCAGGAAGATCCTGCGCGATGCGGGCCAGATCGCCGCGGCCTTCAGGGCCGAGATGGCCCGCATCGACTCGGCCGGCTGATGCTTACCAGACGACCGGGTGCGTCTGCCCGGTCGCCACATTGACGAAGCCCTCCGGGGCGGCCTCGCATGGGGCGACCAGAACCCAGCGCCACGGCGCGCAGGTCAGGGTCGCGAACTGGAGCCGCTCCGGGAAGCCTGGATACCAGCGCGGCGAGA
This sequence comes from Pseudomonadota bacterium, assembly GCA_023386155.1. Taxonomy (GTDB): domain Bacteria; phylum Pseudomonadota; class Alphaproteobacteria; order Rhizobiales; family Beijerinckiaceae; genus Microvirga. Next base: position 30,418 of record JAEWKH010000023.1, on the reverse strand, counting down.
AGGTCGGCTCATAGAGCCATTCGATCTTTCCCGCTGCCGCATAAAGCTGCTGCATCTCGGCATCGAGCTCGTCCGCTGGGCGCTGTGTCATCAGCCCGCCGATCTCGTAACGCACCTCGGCGAGAATCTTGCCGCCTCTGACGAGAACCCAACCGCCACCGATTTCCGCTACGCGGTTCGCCACCATCGCCATGGCCTCGTCGGAGGATCCGACGATCCAGAGGTTGTGCTTGTCGTGGGCGACCGTGCAGCCGACCGCCGTGTCGGGCGTCTTTGGACCGCAGCCGAGCCAGAACATGCGGGAGATTTTTCCTTCGCCGGAAAAGCGGTCGACGATGGCGAATTTCGTCACATTCCGGTCGGGATCGCGCTGGACCTCTCCGTTCTCGACGGGCAGTTCCATCGTGATGAAGTCGTCGTGCCAGTGGAACGGGCGCAGCAATGCCGCCTGCATTGTGCTGCGACCTGGCGCAGCCGCGATGGCAAAATCCTCGGGCGCGATCCTGCGCTTGATGTTGATGGTCTGCGAGGCCCAGTCCGGCCAGGCGATGGAGGGCTGGGGGCCGGCATAATCCGTTCCCTTGGACACGGGCTTCCCATCCGCCCAGACCTCGGCAATCGAGAGTTTCCCCACGTCATCGAGCAGCACGACATCGGCGAAGCGACCGGGCGCGATGCTGCCGACCCAGGGTGTCAGCCGCATGTGGCGCGCCGGGTTGATGGTCACGCATTGGATCGCGGTTTCAGGCGCAAGACCCGACTGGATGGCGAGGCGGACATTGTGATCCGTGGCGCCTATCCGCAGGGTATCCGACGCGCTGCGGTCGTCGGTCGCGAATGCCACCTGCGACCAGTCGGAGAGGCCGCGCTCGAGGAGGCCGGCGATGATCTCCGGCATCGAATGCGGCCGGATCTCGATGAAGATGCCGTGGCGCAGCTTGTCCCACACCTCCTCGGCCGTCCAGCCTTCATGATCCGAAGCGAGGCCCGCGGCCGAGAAGGCATTGATGGAATCGAGATCCCGCAGGCCCGCGCCGTGGCCTTCCACGACGCCGCGCTTCTCGAACGTGGCCTGGATCATGCCCCAGAGCCGCTTGTGCGACGGGTTCTCCGGGTTCCAGACGGCGGGCCAATCCATGACCTCGTCGAGGCCCGCGACCATGAGGCTCTCCTTCAGAAAGCCTGCCTGCTCGTCGTACCCGTAGTATCCGCCGCCCCATTCATAGGCCGTCGGCGGGACGGCCGAACCCGGCAGGGGAAAGATCTTCATGGGCGATCCATGCCGCCGGGCGGTGAGCCAGAATTCGAGATTGTGGGCGCCATCCACGTTCGAGAATTCGTGGCTCGCCTCGCAGGTCCAGGTGTTGCCGCGCGGAAGAACGAGCGCCGCCTCGTATTCCGGCGTGACGTGGGAGCTCTCGATATGCTTGTGCACTTCGCCGAAGCCGGGAACGGCGCTGAGATCGCTCCGGTCCATCCGTGCGATGGCCGTACCGGGAAAGGTGCCCGCCGGACCGGTCCAGGCAATGCGCCGGCCACGAATGGCAATGTCCTGATCCTCCGCCCAGCTGCGCGTATGAACATCGAGCAGGCGACCGACCCGCAACAGCATATCGGCAGGCCGCTTACCGAGGGCGACCAGAACCAGATCCTGGCGGATACGCACCTCGTCCGCGGCATTCACCAGGAGATCGTCGGGCAGCGGGGATGATGGGGTCACGGGGCACCTGTGGCTATGGTCAAATCCGGTCGCGTGTCGGATAAGCGGCGGCACGGATTCACAGCAAGGGTTCTAGCCCCATCATGCCTCTCGCAAAACCCCGGTCGGTCGTCATCGACACGGATCCAGGAATCGACGATGCCATCGCCATCCTGCTCGCGCTCGCCTCTCCTGAGTTCTCGATCCGGAGCATGACGAGCGTCGCCGGCAACATCGGCCTCGATACGACGACGCGCAATGCGGGCCGGCTGCTGGCTTTCGCCGACCGGGAGGATATTCCCGTTCTGGCAGGCGCTGGTGCTCCTCTTTCCCGGCCCGGACCTGAGCCCTTGAACCTCCATGGGAGGGACGGCATCGGTGGGGTCGATCTGCCCGACCCCGCACGCCAGCCGGAAAGCCGGCCCGCCATGAATTGGCTTGCCGATCTGCTGCTCGCTAAACCGGCCGGAACGGTCGATGTGTTCGCTCTCGGGCCGCTGACGAACCTCGCCCGCCTCGTTCTCGAGAAACCCGATGCCGCCAGGCGCCTCGGCCGTATCATCGCCATGGGAGGCGCGGTCCATGAGGCGGGCAATGTCGGGCCGCGCTCCGAGTTCAACCTGTGGGCCGATCCCGAGGCGGCGGATATTGTCGTCTCATCCGGTTTGCCCCTCGTGCTTGTACCCCTGGACGTGACGCGCCGGGTGCGCGCCACGCGGGACTTCGCGGAGACTTTGAGGGCGACCGGCAAGTCTCCCGCCACCATGGTCGCCGACCTGATCGAATCGTATTTCGAGACCAGGAAGCATCAGGAAAGCCGTCCACTCCACGATCCTTGCGTGATGCTGTTCGCCTTGGCGCCGGACCTCTTCCGCCTTGAGAATTTGCGCCTGAGCGTCAGCACCGGATCCTCGGAGGACGCCGGGGCGTTGACGATCGACGAGAACGGGACCCTGGTTCAGGTCGCGCTAGGCGTCGACGGTCCGGCCGTCCTCGATCTTCTCGCCGCGAAACTGGCCGCGGCCTGAGGCGCGGCCAGTCACATGAGCGGTCTGGAGAGCACGATGCCGAATGAGCCACCCAAGCCGGAACTGGACGAGGAGACCATCGCCTTCGCCCAACGGGTCTTCCAGCATGCAAGGGCAGGGCAGGCGCAGGAACTCGAGGACCTTCTTCGCATGGGCCTGCCGCCGAACCTGCGCAACGAGAAGGGCGACTCGCTGCTGATGCTGGCGAGCTATCACGGGCATGTCGATGCCGTGCGGGCTCTCCTGGCCCATGGCGCGGATCCGGAACTCGCCAACGATCGCGGGCAGACGCCCCTGGCCGGCGCCGCCTTCAAGGGCGACATGGCGACGATCCAGTGCCTGCTGGACGGAGGCGCGGATCCGAATGGCCGCAGCGAGGGCGGGAAGACCCCGCTCATGATCGCCGCCATGTTCAACCGCAGCGAAATCGCCGAAGCACTTCTTTCCCGTGGCGCGGATCTCCATGCTCGCGATGCGGGCGGTCTCACCGCCGAAGCGCTTGCCAGCGCCATGGGCGCTGCGGAGGCGGCAGAGCGCCTTGCCCAGGCCGGGCGAAAATCCTGATTTCAGGATGAGCGCGATGGCCTATGGGCCGTCAGGAATCCGTAGCGCATCGATCCCGTAGCATAGGCCAGCCAGATCCGTGGAAGGCTCAGGGCGAAGATGCGGTTCCTGGACCGCGCATCGAGCAGGTAGCGTCGATAGTGTGATTGGGTCAGGAGCTTCTTTGCGACCCGACCGGAGCAGAGGGACCAGGTGCGCCTCACCTTCGCGCTGAAATCCTCGAAGCCATCCACGACAAATCCGGCCCTCTCCGCCCATGTGCGATATTCCTGCTCGGTGCCCATTCCTGGCAGACGGCCCTCGCGACAGATCGGCTCGAGGATCAGGCGCTCCTCCCATGAGCGGGCGCCGGCGCGGGCGAGCCAGGCATAGATGGCAACCCGTCCGCCGGGTCGCAGAGTCCGATAGGCCTCGTCGAAGAACTTTTGCTTGTCCGGCATATGCTCGGAACTCTCGATGGCGATCACATGATCGAAGGCGCCGCCCTCGAATGTGTTGCCGAGCCAGTCCTGCCACATGAACGTGAGGAGAGACGATCCGGCGGCGCGGCGTTCCGCCTGCCGGAGCTGTGCAGACGAGAGAGTGATGCCGGTGACGCGAACGCCATGTTTTTCGGCGAGCCATTCCGCCGTCGCGCCGTAGCCGCAGCCGATATCGCAAACGTGCTGTCCCGGCTTCAGCCCCAATGTACCGGCCATGTGTGCCATGAGCGACTCGACTGCCTGATCCGGCGTTTCGCGGCCCGTCATCCAGAGGCCGTGATGGACGTGCTCGCCCCAGATCTCCCGGTAGAACGGATCGAGTTCATCGTAGTGCTCCGCGACGGCGGCGGATGTCTGAGGTTCCTTCGGGACGATCATGACGCAAGAAGCGCTCTGTGCACGGAGGCCTCCTGAAGGCGAGTCAGAATCGCGGCGTGCCGCATCGCGGCCGGCCAGATCCTGAAGAGATGGAAGATCGCCTGCTGGCCCGCCGGGTGCCTCGCGATGCGGTTCAGAGCGGATGCCAGCCGGAGCGAGCGGTGGATATCGCAGCGGATCCGGTGGTGGAAGAGCGGGCTCGCCCTTCCATGCGCAAGGTAGGTGGAGGCGGCGAGGCATCCGCTGTGCAGGGCAATCGACAGGCCCTCTCCGGTGAATGACGGGATGACACCGACCTGGTCACCCAGCCGAAACAGGCCATGCGGCTCGTCCGGGTCCGGTGCGTGGAGAAACCCATAGGGAATCTGGAAGATCGACAACGGGCGCCCGTAGAGCGGCTCTGCGTCATGCAACCGTTCCACCACATGCGAACACTCTCCACCGATCCAATCGAGAAGGCCGTCCCAGCTTTTCCCGACCTGCTCGAAACGCTGCCGGGAAACGACGAGGCAAAGATTGGCGATGCCTTGCTCGACCATCTGAAGCCCCACATAGCCGCCGGCAAAGAGAATGACTTCGACGGCGCCATCGAGGGCCTGTTGCTGTTGACCCATCAACCGATAATGCAGCTTGAAGCCGATGAGGTCGCGCATGGAGCCGGCCGATACACGCTTCACCCCCCTGACGTCATGCTTGCCCGTCGCCAGGAAGACCGCATCTGCCGAAACCGGCTGACGAGCATCCGTGTCGATCCTGACCAGCGATGGACCGGCCGAGATGGACCTCACGGCCTCGCCCCTGATGATCCGGGCTCCTTGGGAATGGGCCCGCTGGAGCAGGGCCTCGTCCAGCACCCGGCGGGACAATCCTCTGGCGGTGAAGGGCAGGCCTACTTCGGTCAACTTTCGTTCCCGAACGAGGCGCAGGCGCGAGATGCGGCTCGCCCCAAGAGCGTCGAGGTCGATGCCGAGATGAGCCAGATAGGTCTGCGCCTCGATGCTCAGGAACTCGCCGCAGACCTTGTGCCGTGGCTCCGCATCGCGCTCGATCAGGAGGACAGGGCGCTCGGCGCTCGCCAGGATGCAGGCTGCGGCTGCGCCGGCAGGGCCACCGCCGACGATCACGACGTCCTCCCTGCGACCAAAGCTCATTTCAGCCGGCTCACGCAGAGACGGAACGACGGATACCAGCGAATCCGGGCCGTTCCTGGTTCGAGGCCGGCTGCGGCCAGGATCGTTTCCCAATCCTTCCGCCGGAAGCTGCGGGCGATCGAGATCGGGCCATCATGCCGGACAAACCGGTGCCACCCCGCCAGCCAGGACAGGGCGCGGAAGAAATGGAACGGGACCGGATGGCGGTAGAGATCGGCGATGAACCAGCCGCGCGCGGCGGTCCGCTCCATCCAGCGGACGAAGAATGCAAGTTCTTCGTTCGTCATATGATGGGTCGTCTGCGAGCAGAGGATGAAGTCGATAGGGGACTCGGGCCGGAAATCGAAAACATTGCCGGTCCGGTAGTCGATCGAAATCCCGACGGGCGTTGCGGCACGGGCAATCGGCTCGCTCATCGGGTTCAGATCGACCCCGATCAAGTCGACCGGCCGCTTCCGGCGGCGGCCCCAGGCATGGATCCTTCGCAGCAGGTCGCCATAGCCATATCCGACGTCGAGGATCGTCACGCGCTCGTCGGAATTAAGGTGACGCGTGGCCTGGTCGAGCCATTTCAGGATCGGCCCATGGGTCATGGTCACGACATTGACCGTGGCCAGGTCCTTCAGGCAGGCACGGTAATCGTCGAGGCTGACGGACTCGGTATCCATCCATTCCGTCTCGGGACTGCGCTCGGCGAAGCTCCGGCCCATGGCAGGTTCTATCCGGCAAGGGTGAAGCGGAAGGTTTCGGCCACCAGTCCGGGACCGAAAGCCATGCCGAAACCATTCGAGCTCGGAGGGGCATCCTGCATGATCCGGCCGAGAACGAACATCAACGTGGCGGACGACATATTGCCGAAATCCCGCAGTACGCCGCGCGACCAGCGCAACGCGTCCGGCCCGAGATCGAGGCCCTGTTCGACCGCATCGAGAATCGTCTTCCCTCCGGCATGGACCGCCCAAAGGTCGAAATCGTCCTTGTGTCGCCCACGCAGGATCCCATTGTCATCGTTGCGGGTGGCTTCATGGCGGAGGGCTTTCGCGATCTGCTGGGGAACCTCTCCGGACAGGCTCATCTCGAATCCCGCGTCGCCGATCCGCCAGGTGATGAGATCGCGGGTATCGGGAATCGTCGCGACCCGGAAATCCTGGAGCGCGATGCCTTGCGGCTCCGATGAGACGAGGCTTGCCGCGCATCCGTCGCCGAAGAGCAGGGCGCTGAGGATGACCTCGAGGTCCGAGGTTTCCTGGAGGTGGAGTGTGCAGAGTTCGAGATTAACCACCAGAACCCTGGCGGTCGGCTCGGACCGGACGATGTGATGGGCAAGCTTCAAGGCATTGACGGCGGCCGCGCAGCCCATGAATCCCACCAGGGTGCGCTCGATGGAGGGATCGAGCCCCACCCGCTCCATGATGTGCTGATCGAGTCCCGGGGCCGTGAAGCCGGTGCAGGAAGCCACGACCAGATGGGTGATGGACGGGAGATCCTCGTTCAGGTCGAGAGCCTCGATGGCCTGCTGGGCAAGATTGACGGCATGGGTCTCGAAGCGCCGCATGCGAGCCCCCGTCCCGGCGAACTGCCCCGGTCGGAAGAAGCCTTCCCGGTCGGCCGCCGACTCAAGATTCTCGCTCGGGGTGAGGGTCGAGTAGCGGTGCTCGATGCCCGACCGTTGGACCATCCGCCTGAAAATCAGCTTGTCCTTCCGCTCCGGGAGAAACTGATCGACGAAGCCGATAAAGGTCTGATGGACATCGTGCTGCGGCACGGCCGTGCCGATACGGTTGATATAAGCGCCTGCCAAGGGAACCATCCCGTCAACCTTGGCCCTGACCCGAATTCCGGCATTCAGAGCCCATGGAGGCGGAGATAGGGCGGCCGGTGAGTGAGAAAACGAAGGCAGGCGCAGAAGTCGCACCCCGGCCGTTCAACGGGATATGGGAGCGCCTGCCTCATCTGGCTCGACAAGGGTCGCACCCTGATGCTGCCCCCGCTTGAGGGTCTGCTCCCGCGCGAAGATGAACAGGCCGGCGGCAACGACGATGAAGATGCCGACCAGAGCACATATGTCGGGCCATTCGTCGAAGAAGAGCGCGCCGATGGCCAGTGCCCAGAGGATCTGGCTGTACTGCGCCGCGCCGAGGCGGTCGGCCGGCGCGTACATGGTCGCGATAATGAACAGGGCTTGCGCGACGAAGGCCGTTGCGGCGAAAGCGAGCAGCAGAACCCATTGCTGCATCGTCGGCCAGGCGAAGCCCGGGATCATCAGGCTTCCCGCTATCGCGGTCGTCGCCAGAAAGACGGTTCCGATCAGGGTGAAGCGCTTTTCCGTGTGGCCGATCATCCTGCCCGTGATCACGCCGCCTGCCGCACAAAAGGCCGCAGCGAATGCCGCCAGATGACCCGGCAGGAATTCCTTGAAACCGGGCCGCACGATGATCAGCACGCCGAGGAAGGCCGCGCAGACGGCAAGGCCACGGCGCCATCGGACATGCTCCTTCAGCACGAAAATGGAGAGCACCGTGACGAGGCTGGGCATGAGGAAGAGAAGAGCGAAGGCTTCCGCAAAGGGAAGGCTCCGGAAGGCCATGACGCTGAGCGGCGTCGTGATGGCGATCAGGAAAACCCGGAGTCCCATGAGCCATGGCCGGTTCCAGCGCACCAGGTCCACGAGCCTGTCGCCGGGCTTCATGAACACGGGCGAGAGGAGAAAGGGGATGAGATAGCCGAAGAAGGTCACCTCGAACGGGTCAAGGCCGTGCCCGATCTCCTTGACCACTGCATCGCCCCAGGCGAAGACGGCAAAGGCAAGAAAGGCAAGAAGAATACCTTTGACCATATCCAGACGATCCCGCAGGGGCGGTAATGGGAGGCGAAGGGTCTGGCCGTTACGACCGGCCCGCCCAGGCGAGACGGGATGATAAGAGAATTATCTCGGCATGACGAGGCGCGGGCGCTTGCGCTCGACCACCACGACCTTTGGCCCCTCGTTTCGCTCATGCAGGGAGATGCGCCCGGACAGCTGCATCGGGCGGCGAACCGGCACCGAGGCCTTCAGGACGGCCGGACGCACGTCCTCTTCCGGCATTCCCATGAGCTGCGCGGCGATTTCGATCTGACTTTCGATGTCATCCGTCAGCCCCTGCGCCGCGACGATCGCCTCCTCGAGGACAGGGGGCTCGACCCGGGTCACGCGGCGGCTTCGGCTATCGGACGGTCTATTCTTGGTTAGCATTGGGCTTCTCCTGGGCAGACCCCTTAACCCATTGAACCTGCGATTGCGTAGTGCGCGATTGAGACGGCAGGGCTGCATTCAGCGCAAACGGGGCGGAAACACTGCCAACGGGTTGAACGCTGCCGGGGGAAACTTGATCCATCGCGGACCGTGAAAATGCCGAAGACAGCGTGTTTTTGGCACGCCGGCAGGATGAACCAGATCCGCCATTATCCTGTGTGGATGAGACCAGCCGGCAATGGCCGGCCGATCGGGGCTCGGCCCGGCGATCCGTATCGACCATTGGTGGTTCCATGCGCAGATTCTCCCATGTTAAGGGGGACTTGTTGTGAGGGGCGCCGTCCGGGCGCCCCGCCCAGGTCCTGAACGAAAGGTCTCCCCGTGTTTACAGCCAAGATTCTCCTCCTCGGGTCGGGTGAGCTCGGGAAGGAGTTCGTGATCTCGACCAAGCGCTATGGCTGCCATGTGGTGGCTTGCGACAGCTATCCGAACGCTCCTGCCATGCAGGTTGCGGATGAGGCCGAGGTCTTTTCCATGCTCGATGCGGATGCCCTCAGGAAGGCGATCGAGAAGCATCGTCCCGATTTCATCGTTCCCGAGATCGAAGCGATCCGCACGGAGGTGCTACAGGATTTCGAGGACCGCGGATTCACGGTCGTTCCGTCCGCCAGGGCCGCGTCGCTGACCATGAACCGGGACCGGATCCGAGAGCTTGCCGCCACCGAACTCGGCCTGCGCACGTCCAGGTACCGCTATGCGGAAAGCCTGGAGGAGGTGAGGGAGGGCGCCGAGCACACGGGACTGCCCTGCGTGATCAAGCCGGTCATGTCCTCGTCCGGGAAGGGGCAGAGCACGGTGAGGACGGCCGGCCAGCTGGAGCAGGCCTGGAACGATGCCGTGGCGAATATGCGTGGGGATCGGAAGAAGGTCATCGTCGAGGAGTTCGTGGCCTTCGAGTACGAGATCACCCTGCTGACCATCCGCTCCCGCGAGGGCGTGTCCTTCTGCGAGCCCATCGGGCACCGGCAGGAGCGGGGTGACTATCAGGAGTCCTGGCAGCCGACACCCATGACCGAGAAGCTGCTCGACGACGCAAAGGCGATGGCCCGGAAGGTGGTCGACAATCTTGGTGGTTACGGAATTTTCGGGGTCGAGTTCTTCGTGACGCGGGACGAGGTGATCTTCTCCGAACTCTCGCCGCGCCCTCACGACACGGGTCTCGTGACGCTCCTGTCCCAGAACCTGTCGGAGTTCGATCTTCATGCCCGGGCCGTCCTTGGCCTGCCGGTTCCCCAGGTCCGGCTGCATGGGCCCACTGCCTCCGCCGTGATCCTGGCCGACCGGGAGGCCGAACGCTTCACGATCGAAGGTCTGAAGGAGGCCCTCGCCTTGGGCTCGGCGGGTCCGGACGTCGAGGTGCGCATCTTCGGCAAGCCCACGACCCGCAAGCATCGTCGCATGGGCGTCGCGCTGGCCTCCGGCGCTACGGTGGAGGAGGCCCGGGAGCGGGCGCGGCAAGCGGCTGCGCGGATACGAATCAATTACGAGGGCTGAGCCGGGGCTCGGCTCCCGCCTTTCCCTGGCGCGAGCCCTGCGGCCTTCGAGTGTCGCATCCGTCACAGTGACAGGGCGAATGACTTTGGCCCTATGGTACTTGGCCAAGAGCTGCCTAAATACGGATGGGATCTGTCAGGTTATTAACGGGGGGCTGGCGGCTGTCCAGCGTAGCGATTGAAGACGATCAACTTCGAGGCTTTGTTCAGCGCGTCCCCCAACCCTTACGTGCTGCTGGACCTTTCATTCAATATTGCCGGGATGAACGACGCCTATCTCCAGGTCACCATGCGCGGGCGGGAGGATCTGCTTGGACGCAACCTGTTCGAGGCCTTTCCGAGCGATCCGGATTCCGCGAGCTACCGGCAGCTCCGAGGGTCTCTCGAGAAGGTCGTCCGGGAGAAGGTCGCGGATTATCTTCCCCTGATCGAATATGCCATTCCGCTGCCCAATGGCCAGGGGTTCGAGGAACGCTACTGGAGTGCGACCCACACGCCGCTTTTCAATCATAGTGGGGAAATGACCTTCATTCTCCAGCATACGGTGGACGTGACGGAGCTGCATCGGTTGCGGAACCTGGCGAAGAGCGCAGTCCTTTCGTCAGGTCGGTCGGCCCTGATCGAGACGGATATGTTCCGCCGCGCGCAGCTCGTCCAGGAGGCCAATCAGGCGCTGAGCAAGGAGCAGCAGCACCTGCGGGGGTTGTTTCAGCAGGCACCTGGCTTCATGGCGGCCGTGAGTGGGCCGGAGCATGTCTTCACCATGGCCAATACGGCCTATCTCCAGTTGATCGGGCGTGAAAACATCGTCGGAAAGACTGTCCGGGACGCTTTGCCCGAGGTGGTCGGCCAGGGGTTCATCGATCTGCTCGACCGGGTCTATCGCAGCGGCCAACCTTTCGTGGGCCGAAGCATTCGCGTTCTCCTGGAACAGAATTCCGGAGATGGCCGCGACGAGCATTATCTCGACTTCGTCTACCAACCCATCTTCGATCCCGACGGCCAGGTATCCGGCATCTTCGTGCAGGGGCACGATGTTACCGAGCAGAAGCGCACCGAGGAGGCTCTGCGTGAAAGCGAGGAACGGTTCCGCGCCATCGCCAACTCAATCGACCAGATGATCTGGGCGACCCAGCCGGACGGCTACCACGATTACTACAATCAGCGTTGGTATCAGTTTACGGGGGTTCCGGAAGGCTCGACCGATGGCAAGGCCTGGAATGGCATGTTCCATCCGGACGACCAGGACCGTGCCTGGAGCACGTGGCGCCGCTGCCTCGAAACGGGCGAGCCGTACCACATCGAATACCGCTTGCGGCATCGCTCCGGCGAGTACCGGTGGGTCCTTGGGCGGGCGCAGCCGGTCCGGGACGAGGAGGGGCGGATCAAGCGCTGGTTCGGAACCTGCACCGACATCCACGATCTCAAGCAGGTCCAGGATGCGCTCCGGGAAAGCCGCGAGCGTGCGCTGCGCACCGAAGAGGAGACCCGCAGGCTTGCCTCGATCCTGGCGGAGCGGGTGGCGGAACTCGATGCCGCAAATGAGGAGATCCAGCGCTTTGCCTATATCGTGAGCCACGATCTGCGGGCACCCCTCGTGAATGTCATGGGCTTCACGAGCGAGCTCGAAGGGGCCCAGACCGAGATCGAGCGGTTCTACCGGAAGGTTCAGGCGACCGCTCCGAACCTGATCTCGCCGGAAACACGCGCGGCCATCGAGGCCGATCTGCCGGAGGCCATCGGCTTCATCCGGTCCTCGACCGTCAAGATGGACAAGCTGATCGGGGCGATTCTGAAACTGTCCCGTGAGGGCAGGCGGGTTCTGGCTCCGGAGCCTATCGATATGGCCCAATTGCTGGAATCCCAACGCCGCAGCGTCGCACATCAATTGCATGAGCAAGGCGCTGAACTGGTGATCGAGGGAGCACCCGATTTGACGAGCGACCGCCTTGCGGTCGAGCAGATCTTCGGAAACCTTGTCGACAATGCCGTGAAGTACCTTCACCCGTCTCGCCCAGGCCGCATCGTGGTGCGAGGGCGCGATCTTGGGCTCAATGTCCTCTATGAGGTCGAGGATAACGGACGCGGGATCGACCCGAAGGATTTCGAGAGGATTTTCGACCTGTTCCGACGCTCCGGGGTCCAGGACCAGCAGGGCGAGGGGATCGGGCTTGCGCATGTGCGGGCTCTCGTGCGAAGGCTCGGCGGGACGATCTCCGTATCGTCACGGCTGGGCGAAGGCTCGACCTTCACCGTCGTTCTGCCAAGATATATCAGTCTGAGTTCGGAAGCCGCCTGATGCCCCAACAACAGCCCGTCACCATCATCATGGTCGAGGACGATGAGGGACATGCCCGACTGATCGAAAAGAACATCCGTCGGGCGGGTGTCTGCAATGAGATTCGCACCTTCGCCAGCGGGACGGCTGCCCTGGAGCACATGTTCAGCGAAGAGGTGCGCAATGCGGGGCCCTTCCTGGTCCTGCTCGATCTCAATCTGCCGGACATGAACGGGGTCGACATTCTCGTCAGGCTGAAAGGCGACGAGAAGTTGAGGCGCGCTCCCGTGGTGGTGCTCACGACCACGGACGATCAGCGGGAAGTGGAGCGCTGCTACGACCTCGGCGCGAATGTCTATATCACCAAGCCGGTGGAGTATGAGTCCTTCTCCCAGGCCATCCGGCAGCTTGGACTCTTCCTATCGGTCATTCAGGTTCCCGAGACCCAATGAGCGAAGGCGCCGCCGAAACCCAACCCATCCGGCTTCTGTATATCGATGACGATCAAGGCTTGGGCCGCCTCGTCGAGCGCACCCTGTCGCGCCATGGCTTCCAGGTCAGGCATGCCCTCAGCGGCGATGAAGGACTGGAGCAGCTCGCCGCCGAGCCTTTCGACGTGATCGCGCTCGATCACTTCATGCCTGGCAAGGAGGGTCTCGAGGTCCTGGCCGAAATCCAGAGGCTGTCGAACCCGCCTCCCGTCATTTACGTGACCGGAGCCGACGAGGGGAGGATTGCGGTCGCGGCCCTCAAGGCGGGGGCGGTCGATTACGTCATCAAGGATGTCGGCGGAGTCTTCCTCGATCTCCTCCGGACGGCTGCCGAGCAAGCGCTTGCGGCCGAGAGACTCCGTCATGAGAAGGAGGCGGCGGAGAAGGAAATGCGCGAGGCCCGGGAGCGAGCCGAGATGCTGCTCCGGGAGGTCAATCATCGCGTCGCCAACAGCTTGCAGCTGGTTGCGTCCCTCGTTGCCATGCAGCAGAGGGCCCTCGGCAGTGACACCGTCGCGAGGGACACCCTGACGGAGACGCAGAGCCGCATCACGGCCATCTCACAGATCCACCGGCGCCTTTACACCTCGAACGACGTGCGTTTCGTCGAGATGGACACATATCTGCAGGGCCTCGTCGAGGAGCTCGAAGGCGCAATGCGCGCGGCCGGGCGCGAGCACGCGATCACCCTGATGGCGGAACCGACCTCCGTGCCGACCGACAAAGCAGTCTCCATCGGCGTGATCGTCACGGAGCTTGTTACAAACGCGTTCAAATATGCCTATCCGGCCGGCATGACCGGAGAGATCCGGGTCGCCTTGTCCTCTGCCGACGGGCATGCGGCGCTCGTAGTCGAGGATGACGGGATCGGCTGGAGAGGCACTGGTCTGATCCAGGGGAGCGGCCTTGGCACGAAGATCGTGAAAGCCATGGCGACCAATCTGCAATCCACCATCGAGTTCGATCAGAACCACCCGGGAACCCGGGCCGTCCTGTCCTTCGTGATCTGAGATATCCGGTCGTTCACGAACCGTGCGGGAAAGCAGATCCCGGTTTTAGCGAAAACGCTTCACTCCTGGGAGAGGAGGTGCGTGTCGGGTGGTGCAGCGACCCGGAAGCCGGAGCGTGAGGAGTTTAAGCTCAGCGCGGCTGATTCTTCTTCGAGGTGCCGGCACTCAACCGCGCCCTGATTTCTCCGACGATGATGTTCAGCTCCCGTTGCAGGCGGCTGAGCCGGGAAAGCAGTTCGCCGTCCGGCATCCCCGTCGGATTTGGGCGGGACTCGCCGTTGGGGACGGGTTGCGTCATGCTGCGCAACTCCTCCAACGTCGTCGGACCGATATTGGGGACGGTCAGCCATTGGGCATCCGAGATGCTTGCGACTTCGCGGATGGTGGGACACCGTCCTTGAAATTCCGCAAGGATTGCGCCCCGGACGCGTCCGGAACATTTCTCGATTGGAAATGGATCGTCCAAACCCATCTCACGACCTCGCACACCCACCAGTGAGATACTGTCAATCAACGCCCGCCGCCCTGTATCTTAGCTTTTTAAGGACCCTTAATGCGTACCGATTATACGAACAAAAGAGCAGACGACCTTAAGGAGATGAGAGCATGCGTTCGGAGTAGCCAAATTGATCTTGGCTATAACTTCGGGCTTCTTGCTGCTACACGGGAACCCCGAGGGGTGGGCAGGGCCCTCAGTGGGGGCCGAAGCACCCTTGGCGCCAGCCGGGGGGCGCAGTCTTACTTAACGTCATGAAGGTAACGACGGAATTTTTTAAGTTTATTCCGTCACATGGCCATTATTAGCCGGCAACCTTATTGCGGCCGAGCCGATTGGTGAGTAAGCAAGGGGATTGTGCCGTATTGCCGAATCCAGAGGAATGAATGTCTGCAACCTCCGTCTTGATCCACCTTTTCGGTGAGATTGCCCTGCTTCTCTGGGGCATCAACATGGTCAATAGCGGGGTTCAGCGCGCCTTCGGCAGCGATCTGCGCTGGATTCTCGGGATGGCGCTCAGGACGCGGCTGCAGGCCTTCCTCGCCGGGGTCGGGGTGACGACCGTTCTGCAAAGCAGCACGGCGACGGCCCTTATGGTGGCTTCCTTCACAGCGGGCGGGGCGGTCGACATCGTTCCCGCCCTGGCTGTGATGCTAGGCGCGAATGTCGGCACGACGCTCATCGTGCAGGTGCTCTCGTTCGACGTATCCTTGATCTTCCCGGCCCTGATCTTCGGCGGTTTCGTGGCTTATCGCCGTGGAAAATCGAGCCGGATCAAGGATCTTGGGCGGGTCACCATCGGCCTCGGGCTGATGCTGCTCTCGCTGCATCTCCTGAGCGAGACGATAAGGCCCATCGAGTCGTCGAAGGTCATCAAGGACCTCCTGGCGGTCATCGCTCCGGATCCCCTGATCCTGGTGCTCCTGTCGGCGATCTTCGCGTGGCTTGCCCATTCGAGCGTGGCCGCGCTGCTGTTCATCATGTCCCTCGCGGGCGCGGGCGTCATCGATGCGCATTCAGCGCTGGTCATGGTGCTGGGCGCTAATCTCGGAAGCTCCCTCAACCCCTTGCTCGAGGGCACAGGAGGCGACCCGGTCAAGCTGCGGGTGCCGGCCGGCAACTTCGCCATGCGGGTCATCGGTTGCGTCGTGGCGCTGCCGCTGATCGATCCGATCCTGGCGGCAATGGCGATGTTCGATCCGCATCCGGCACGCATGGCGGCCAATTTTCACACCCTGTTCAACGTCATCGTCGCTGCCATATTCATCCTGCCGCTGCCTTGGATCGCGCAGCTGCTCCTCAAGTTCTTCCCGGAGAGGCTG
Organism: Pseudomonadota bacterium; assembly: GCA_023386155.1. GTDB lineage: Bacteria > Pseudomonadota > Alphaproteobacteria > Rhizobiales > Beijerinckiaceae > Microvirga. The sequence goes on along the minus strand of JAEWKH010000023.1, from coordinate 14,734 downwards.
CGCGCCTCGGATCCGGGTACGCCGCAATATCTCGACAAGGATGCCCTCGACACTCCCTCCGTCGCGCTTTCGAACGCGGCCCGCGAGGTCCTGCGCATGGTCGACACGGTGGAATCCATGCTGCGGAGCTCTCAGGACCTGTTCCGGGAGGATGATATCAGCCGGGTCGATCAGGTGAGCCGGACGGACGATGTGCTCGACCGCCTCTTCAGTGCAATCCGCCGCTACCTCAGCTCGATCAATCATGAGGCCCTGAGCGAGGCGGAGGCGCAGCGACTCTCGGATATCCTGGCTTTCGCCATCAACCTGGAGCATGTGGGCGACATCATCGACAAGAACCTGATGGAGCTGGCCGCCAAGCGCATCAAGAACCATCTGCGCCTGCCGAAGGACAGCCTGGAGGACATCACCAACATGCATGCGAAGCTCCTGGAGCATCTGCAGCTCGCGGCGTCCGTGCTCATGTTCCAGGACCTCGGTTCCGCCCGCAGGCTCGTTGCCGAGAAGGAGCGCTTCCGCGATCTCGAGCGGGCGGTCGCCCAGAAGCATCTCGAGCAGCTTCGATCCGGCAGGGCCGCGGGCGACACGAGCGCGATCCAGCTCGACATCGTGCGCGATCTGAAGCGGATCGAGGCCCATATCGCATCGACCGGGCACTCGTTGCTCGAACAGAGCGGAGAACTCAAACCGAGCCGGCTGACATCCTGACCGCCCGGGTTACTTTTGATCCCTCAGGGCGCGCCAATCCATGTAGCGGGCCGGTTCGGGCAGGCCGATATCGCGCCGCTCGTGGTCGGACAGGGCACCCAGATCCCAGATGACGGGCCCTGTCCTCCTGGGGATCGGCCGGAGCCAGAGCTTCAGGCGCAGCCAAGCGCCCTCGACGCCGCGAAAGCGACGGGCATCTTCGTATCTCATGACAGCTTTCCGTGGATGTTGGACAGGGCCTCGGCGCCCCGGCGATGGAACTGAGAATGCTCCTGCTGAGGGTGCTTGACAAAGCAAATGCCAATGGGCTGGCATAAGGCAGCCTTATGGATTTCCATGTCTAAAGCACTGTCAAAACTCCCCCCCATGAGCGCCGTCAGAGTCTTCGAGGCGGCGGCTCGCCACCAGAGCTTCACCCGCGCTGCCGAGGAACTCGGTATGACGCAGGCTGCCGTGAGCTACCAGATCAAGCTCCTGGAGGAACGGGTCGGTGCGCCGCTGTTCATCCGCCTTCCCCGACAGGTAACGCTCACGGCGAAAGGACGGCAGCTCGCCCCTGCGGTGACGGAGGCCTTCGAGGCTCTGCGGAACGCATTCGCAGGCGTGGAGGAGATGGTCCAGACGGTCCTGTCGATCACCACTCTCTCGACCTTCGCGTCCAACTGGCTCGTCCCGCGCCTGGGACGCTTCCGGCAACTGCATCCGAGTATTGCGGTCCAGATCTCGATCGGGACCGAGATCGTCGAGTTCGCTCAAAGCGAGTTCGACATGGGGATCAGGAGCGGCACCGGAGACTGGCCGGGCCTCGAGACGCATGTTCTTTTCCCGAACCAGTTCATTCCCGTCTGCAGTCCGGGACTGCTCGAAGGCGTCGAGCTGCGCGAGCCCATCGACATCCTCAAGCTCCCGCTCATCTCGCCGAGCGACCCGTGGTGGCAGGATTGGTTCACGGCAGCGGGGGCGGGGAGCGTGGACCTGTCAGGGCGTCCGGACAACTCGCTCGGCGTGCAGCAACTCGAGGGGATGGCGGCCATCGCCGGCCAGGGCGTGGCGCTGATCAATCCCTTCTTCTTTCCTGAGGATCTGGCGTCCGGGCGGCTGGTGAAGCCTTTCGACCTGCTGGCCACCACCGATCGAAGCTATTGGCTGGTCTATCCGAAGGCCCGCCGGCGCTCCGCCAAGATCGAGGCCTTTCGGGATTGGGTGCTGAGCGAGGTGGCCGGAGACAGCGAGAGAGCCTGCTCCATGGCCCAAGTGAAAACCGGGGCCTGAGGCCCCGGTCCAGCGGGTCCTTACTCGGCCGCCTGAGCCTCGGGGGACTTGGCCTTGAGATGCACGAGCATGTCGATGAGCGAGCGGTCGTGAAGAACGACCATGCGTTCCTTGTTATGGAGCCAGCTGACCGCGTCCTCGATGGTCTCGGCATCGGTCAGTTTGGCTTCTGCGAGCGCCCGTTCCGTCTCGATGACACCTCGCTTGCGCGGTTGGCAGGGCGGAAGCATCTCCAAATGGCGCTCCCTCAGGTTCGCATCCTCGTAAATCGCCCGGATGCTGTCGGCATCGTCGAAGCCGAAACCGGCATTGCGGGTCTGAAGCTCGTTCGCACGGATTGCTATGGCGGGCGGCCGGTACTCCTCGGGGGTTCGCAGAAGTCCGAGTCTCTTGAGCGCAAGACCCGCACCGAGCTGGCCGCTCAGCCAGGACAGGGGGATGGCAAGCAGCAGGCCGATAATCGTGGGGGACATCCACAGAAACAGGGATGTGGCGATCATGAAGGCTGAGATGCCCGCCAGGATGCCGAGCACAGTATGGGCCCGGTGGCGCCGGACGATGTCCCTGAAGGGAATGGATCCGTCGTCGCGGCGCTGCGGCTGCCAGCCCGTGTCGCGGCCGAGCAGGATCTGGAAGACCGAACCCGACTGGATCAGCATCAGGATCGGCGCGAGAAGCGCGGACAGGATGATCTCGATCGTGGACGAGATGACCAGCCGGATGCCGCCGCCCGAGGCGCGCCGGTCCTCGCCGCGAACGAGCATCAGCAGGAGGCCGAAGACCTTCGGTGCCAGCAGGATGCCCATGGTCAGCGCGAAGAGGGCGAGAGCTCGCTCGGGGTCGAACCGCGGCCAGATCGGGTAGAGCCGGAAGTCGCGGGCGAAATATTCCGGCCGGATGTAAGTCGTCTGCAGGACGAGGGCGATACCGACGATCAGCTGGAACAGCCAGAACGGCGAGGCCAGATAGGACATGATGCCGGTGGCGAAGTGCTGTCGTGTCGGCAGCTTCAGCCCCTTAGCCCCGATGACACGCGTGTGCTGAAGATTTCCCTGGCACCAGCGCCTGTCGCGGGCCGAGAGATCGATGAGGGAGGGCGGGCTCTCCTCGTAGGACCCCTGCAGGTCGGCCAGCATGTAGACCGACCAGCCGGCACGCCGCAGCAGCGCCGCCTCGACGAAGTCGTGGCTCAGGATATGGCCGCCGAACGGAGGCTTTCCCTTCAGGTCCGGCAATCCGCCATGGGCCGCGAAGGCCTTGGTTCGGATGATCGCGTTATGGCCCCAGTAGTTGCCGTCGCGACCCATCCAGACCGCCAGGCCCATGGCGATGACCGGGCCGGTGACCCGGGCGGCATATTGCTGGAGGCGGGCAAAGAGCGTGTTGCGGTTGATGATGAGCGGCAGCGACTGGATGATGCCGGCGTCGGGATCCGCCTCCATGGCGGCCGCCAGGCGCACGATGCACTCGCCGGTCATGAGGCTGTCGGCGTCGAGCACCAGCATGTGCTCGTAATGGCCGCCCCAGCGGGACACGAAATCGGCGATGTTGCCGGCCTTGCGGTGATAGTTCTTCGGGCGGTGGCGATAATAGAACCGCGCTCCAGGGCCCAGGCGCTCCCTCAGGGCGAGGAACGCCCGCTCTTCGGCAACCCAGGCGTCCGGGTTCGTGGTGTCGGAGAGAATGAAATAGTCGAAATGGTCGCCAAGCCCTGTCGCCTGAACGGATTCATAGATCGCTTCGAGGGCCGCGAAGGTCCGGTCCGTCTGCTCGTTGTAGACGGGCATGACGATCGCGGTTCTCTGTTGCAGCGAGGAGGGCAGAGGTCCCCGATGTCCAGGGCGTCTCAGCAGGGCGAAGAAGCCCAGAAGAGCGCTGGTGAAGGCAATGGCAATCCAGGAGAAGTTCACGGTGAAGAGACCGACCAGCACCCACTGGAGTGCAGTCGTCCGGCTCACCGACACGACCTGATACATCTCGTAGGTGCCGTAGGCCGTCAGCAGCAATCCGCCGCCGAAGACGAAGAGACGGGCGAGCCAAGTCCCTAGCTTGGGATGTTCTCGAAGGGGCTTGCGCTCCTCGGCCTGCGACCAGCGCCGGAGCGACTGGGTCGGCATGTCGAGGTGCATTTCGGGGGGCATAGCCGATGCGGGCCGCTCCAGGGCAGCCACATTCGTGTTAGAGTCGGGACCTACGGTGTCCAACGATAGAGCCATGTCTCGCTAATTGGTTTCCCGCCTGCCTCAAGGATCAGGCGCATCTCAGACGCGTTTTCGTTGCCCGGGTCAAGCTCGAACGCAACACGTACCGTCTTTCGTTCCGGATATGGCAAAAGTTTGAGGTTCTGGAACGTCCCAGGACCAACGGTTAGAACCGATTTAAGGTCCGCAGGCAAATTTTCACCCAAGGCATCCCCGGAAAAGTCCACGGTGAATCGCCGCCTTCGTCCGCCGCTGCCACGGCCTGAGCGTGTGCCCGTCACGGTCGCAAGCGGGGGACGCTCGGGCGAGTTCCAGCCCCAGTACTGCCGGTACGCAACGGCAACCTCCGAACCGGCGGCCATCGGTGCCTTCGGGCGCCAATACGTGAGAATGTTGTCGTTGATCTCAGCGTCGGTCGGGATCTCGAGCAGTTGGACGCTGCCCTGGCCCCAATCTCCCAACGGCTCTATCCAGAGGCTGGGGCGGCGTTCGAAGTGCTGGTCGTCGTCCTGGAACGCTTCATAGGAACGTTCCCGCTGCAACAGGCCGAACCCACGGGGAGAGCTGTCGACGAAGGCCGAAATCTGGAGCGTTTCGGGATTCTGAACCGGCCGCCACAGCCATTCACCGGAGCCGTTGAGCATCTGGAGACCGGAGGATTCGTAGACCGCCGGCCTGATGTCGTCCGAGTTCAAGAGATCGTTCGGCCCATACAGGTAAGTCGACGCGATGCCCCCCAGGCCCACATGCTCCAAGTTGACGCGTGGGAAGAGGGTCATCTCCACATCGACAATGGTCATGTCGCCCGGGCGGAACGTCATTCGCACCGCTCCGGATGTCGATTCCGAATCGAGCACTCCGTGCACGGTTATGGCGTTGCTGCCCACGGCGGGCCGTTCCAGCCAGAACGCGCGGAAGACCGGGAATTCCTCGCCCCGGGCCTCTGCCGGCCGCAAGGTCAAAGCTCGGGCGATGGCACCGAATGTCTGGCCGCGAGCAATCGCCCGGAAGAAGGTGCCGCCCTGAACGAGGGCGAAATCGAATGGCTTGCCGTCGCCAAGTTGCGCGATCAGCTTGAAACCGGAAAAACCGATATTCGGTATATTGTTCGGCAGGGCGATACGGCCATAGTCGAATTGGGAAGGGCTGAAGCCGATCCGCCGGACAGCGCCATCCTCCACGACGAAGAGGTCGACGGCATCCCGGAAGACGAAGCCGCGGTGGAGCGGTTCCACGGAAATGCCTCGGGCTTCCGTGCTCCAGATCGCAGGCTGATTGAACCGGATGGCAGAGTATTGCTCCTGGTTCAGGTTGGCGAAAACATCCGGCAGGTCGTTGGGGGGCGCTGCATAGGGCTTCTTGGAGAGCTGCCGCGCGATATCGATCACGACTGCCGGGTCGAACCGTTGATTCTCGCCCATCCTCGCCGAAATCGTTGCCTGTGGTGCTTGAGCTAGGACGGCTGGCGCGTATGCAAGCCCGGCGACGGAGACGCCGATATAGGCCAGCATGTCGCGCCGGCGAGGGTGAAAAGAGGACGAGCCCCTTGGCGAAACCGGCACAGCGATACTCTTGTATGAACGAGGGCTCTTCAGCCTGACAGTTGGAATGCCCTATACATATCGTCAATCGTGAGCACGAAGTAAACGAGGCCGATGGCTGAAAACCGCATCACGGCTCATCAAATGATTGCCGAAATACCTCATCTGATTTAGCTCCAGGGCTAAGCGCCACCGGATTGAAACTGTATGACCTCGCTCGAGTCTCTCAACACGTCCTCTTCCCGAAGCTGCCTCGCCATCGTGCTGGCGGCCGGCGAGGGCACCCGGATGAAATCCGGGAGGCCCAAGGTCCTGCACCAGGTCGCCAACCGCTCCATGGTCGGACATGTGCTGGCCAGCCTCACGGATGCCGGCGCCACCAGCATCGCGGCCGTCATTGGGCCCGACCGCGAGGACGTGGCCAAGGAGGTGCAGAAGAACGTCCCTGAGGCGCGGATCTTCGTTCAGCGGGAGAGGCTCGGAACCGCCCATGCGGTCCTGAGCGCCCGAGACGCCCTGGTTCAGGGGGCGGACGACGTCATCATCGCCTACGGCGATACACCGCTCGTCCTGGCCGAGACCTTCAACGGGCTGCGGGCGCCGCTGGCCCAGGGGGCTGCCGTAGTGGCCATGGGCTTCGAGGCGAAGGATCCCACCGGCTATGGCCGCTTCATCATGTCAGGCGACGAGCTTCTGGCCATCCGCGAGCACAAGGATGCCAGCGAGGCCGAACGGCGGATCACCCTCTGCAACGGCGGCCTCATGGCCATCCGGGGGGACGTGGCGCTGGCCCTGCTCGATCGGGTCAGGAACGACAACGCGAAGGCGGAGTACTACCTTACGGATGTCGTCGAGATTGCCCGCGATCTCGGGCATCGGACGGCTATCATCATCGTGCCCGAAGAGGAGGTGCACGGCATCAACGACCGGGCCCAGCTCGCGGCGGCCGAGCGCATGATCCAGGACCGCCTGCGCCAGGAGGCCATGGCATCGGGCGTCACTCTCGTTGCCCCTGAGACGGTCTTCTTCAGCCACGACACGCGGCTCGGCCGGGACGTGGTGGTGGAGCCTCATGTGGTCTTCGGTCCCGGCGTCGTCGTCGAGGAAGGGGTTGTCATCCATAGCTTCAGCCACCTCGAAGGGACCCGGATCGCATCCGGGGCGGGCGTCGGCCCCTTCGCGCGCCTGCGCCCCGGCGCATCGATCGGCCCGAAGGCCAAGGTCGGCAACTTCGTCGAGATCAAGAACACGGACCTCGGACCCGGCGCCAAGGTCAGCCACCTGACCTACCTGGGAGACGCCACCATCGGGGCCGAGGTGAATATCGGCGCCGGCACGATCACCTGCAATTATGACGGCTTCAGCAAGTACCGGATCGAGATCGGCGAGGGGGCTTTCATCGGCTCGAACTCCTCGCTCGTGGCTCCCCTCGCCATCGGCAAGGGTGCATTCGTGGGTTCAGGCTCGGTTATTACGGACAATATCCCTGAGAATGCCTTGGGTCTTGGCCGTGGACGCCAGATTGTAAAGGAGGGCTGGGCCATCGGATTCCGGGAGAAGGCCAAGGCCGCGAAGGGAAAATAAGGACCCTTGTCACAATAGGTTACGCAAGTTGATTCCGTTACGCGACCGGGCCTCTGTAAGACAGCAGGAAGCGTAGCGCTCGCCGAATTGTAGAGGGAAGTTTCAGAGAATGTGCGGAATCGTCGGAATCGTCGGGAAGACTCCTGTCGCGCCCCAGATCGTCGAGGCCCTCAAGCGGCTGGAGTACCGGGGCTACGATTCTGCCGGCGTTGCGACCCTGGAGGAAGGTAGGCTCCACCGCCGGCGGGCCGAGGGCAAGCTGCGCAACCTGGAGACCAAGCTGTCGCAGGCTCCCCTGTCCGGCGTCATCGGCATCGGACATACGCGCTGGGCGACTCATGGCAGGCCTAACGAAACCAATGCGCATCCGCATGCGACCGACAGGCTCGCCGTCGTTCACAACGGCATCATCGAGAACTTCCGCGAGCTGAAGACAGGCCTCGAGGCCAAGGGCATCCGGTTCGAGACCGAGACGGATACCGAGGTGGTGGCGCAACTCGTCACCTACGAGATCCGCCAGGGGCGCCCGCCCATCGAGGCCGTTGCCGTGACCTTGCCGCGACTGCGTGGCGCTTTCGCTCTCGGTTTCCTGTTCTCAGGGGAGGAGGACTTGCTGATCGGCGCCCGTCACGGAGCGCCCCTCGCCATCGGCTACGGCGACGGCGAGATGTATCTCGGTTCCGACGCGCTGGCTCTGGCACCGTTCACCGATGAGGTCGCCTATCTGGACGATGGAGACTGGGCGATCCTTTCCCGCAGGGGCGCGGATATCCGGGACGAGAACGGCAGGCCCGTGCAGCGGGTTCGGCACAAGATCCCCGCCGGGACGTTCCTGGCCGACAAGGGAAATTTCCGCCATTTCATGGCCAAGGAGATTCACGAGCAGGCGGAAGTTGTGGGCCGCACGCTTGCCCATTATGTCAACTTCTCATCCGAACGAATTGAGCTTCCATTCGAATTGCCCTTCGACTTCAAGGGGCTGAAGCGCATCTCCATTTCAGCGTGCGGGACGGCCTACCTGGCTGGGCTGATCTCGAAATACTGGTTCGAGCGCCTCGCCCGCATCCCGGTCGAGATCGATGTGGCGTCCGAGTTCCGCTATCGGGAAGCGCCTCTGGAGCCCGGTGGCCTGGCTCTCTTCGTGTCCCAGTCCGGCGAGACGGCGGATACCCTTGCGTCGCTCCGCTACGCCACGGGCGAGAAGCAGCATACGCTCTCCGTCGTGAACGTCCCGACCTCCACCATGGCCCGAGAAAGCGATATCATTGCGCAGACGCTCGCCGGGGTGGAGGTGGGTGTGGCCTCGACCAAGGCCTTCACCTGCCAGCTGACCGTGCTCCTGTCGCTCGCCATCGCGGCCGGACGTGCCCGGGGCACGCTCAGTGCCGAGGAGGAGAAGGAACTGGTGAACGCCCTCATCGCCATCCCCGGTCAGATGACCGAGGCGATGAAGCGGGAGCACCAGATCGAGATCCTGGCCCGCGACCTCTCCAAGGCGAAGGACGTGCTCTATCTCGGCCGCGGCACATCCTATCCGCTGGCGATGGAAGGGGCCCTGAAGCTCAAGGAAATCTCCTATATCCATGCGGAGGGCTATGCGGCGGGCGAGCTCAAGCACGGCCCCATCGCGCTCATCGACGAGACGATGCCGGTCATCGTGATCGCCCCCCACGACAACATCTTCGAGAAGACCGTGTCCAACATGCAGGAAGTGGCGGCCCGCGGCGGCCGCATCATCCTCATCACGGACGAACGCGGCGCTCTCGAGGCCGGGCTCGACACGATGGCGACCATCGTGATGCCCTCCGTGCACCCGATCGTGGCCCCGATCCTCAACGCGGTTCCGATCCAGCTGCTGGCCTATCACACGGCCGTCTTCATGGGTAAGGACGTGGACCAGCCGCGCAATCTCGCGAAGTCCGTGACGGTGGAGTGAGCGCTTCCCGCTTCTCCATCCGGCTTGCCCGGCCTGATGACTTGGACAGGCTCGGTGCCGTCGAGCGCTCGGCGGCATCTCTCTTCAGGAACGTCGGCCTGGCGTGGCTGGCTGATGGCGGAACGATGGATCCCGCCGTCCTGGCTGGCTTATGTCGAGAAGGGACGCTCTGGGTCGCCGCCGACGAACGGGATGAACCCGTCGGGTTCCTGGCGGCCCATGAGCTGGACGGGCACTTCTACGTCGCCGAGTTGTCCGTCTCGGGCTCGCATCAGCGGCAGGGCATTGGCGCGCGACTGGTAGAAGCTTCCATAGAGCATGGCAGACGTGCGGGATTCGATGCCATCACGCTGATGACCTATCGCGACCTGTCGTGGAACGGACCGTTTTATGCCCGGTTCGGCTTCGTCGAGATCGACGCCGGCGAGACAGGCCCCGGCCATCGCGAGAAGCTCCGGGAGGACGCGGAGTTCGGACACGACCCGGCACGGCGCTGCATCATGGTGAGGCGTCTCGGCTAACCGGCTCTCAGCAACCGGATCGCGGAATCCCGCTCGAACAGGTAAAGCAGCACCCGCAGGGCCTGTCCCCGGTCGCTGACGAGATCGGGGTCGCGGTCCACGATCAGGCGGGCGTCGTCCCGGGCCGCTCCGAGGAGATCGCCGTCGGTCTCGAGGCGGGCGAGCTTGAAGCCGGGCGTGCCGGATTGGCGCGTGCCCAGAACCTCGCCTTCGCCGCGCAGGCGCAAATCCTCCTCGGCGATGCGGAAGCCATCCTCGGTCTGGCGCATCATCTCGAGCCTCGCCTGGGCGACCTGGCCCAGGGGACCCTTGTAGACCAGGAGGCAGGTCGAGGATTTCGAGCCGCGGCCGATGCGCCCGCGCAGCTGGTGGAGCTGGGCGAGCCCGAAGCGCTCGGCATGCTCGATGACCATGATCGTGGCGTTGGGAACGTCGACGCCGACCTCGATCACGGTGGTCGAGACGAGGATCTTCGTCTCGCCGCCGGAGAAGCGCTCCATGGCGGCGTCCTTGTCCTTGCCGGCCATCTTGCCGTGCACGAGGCCGACCTGGTCGCCGAAGAAGCCTTTCAGCATCTCGAAGCGCTCCTCGGCGGCGGCGAGATCGATGGATTCCGACTCGCCTACGAGCGGGCAGACCCAGTAGACCTGATCGCCATTGGCGATGGCGCGCCCGATGCCGCCGACCACCTCGTCGAGCCGGTCGATGGAGATGAGCTTCGTGGCGATCGGCTTGCGGCCGGCGGGTTTCTCGCTCAGCACCGACACATCCATGTCGCCGAAATAGGTCAGCGCCAGGGTGCGAGGGATCGGGGTGGCGGTCATGACGAGGATGTCGACCGCCTCGCCCTTGGAGCCGAGCGCGAGCCGCTGGTGCACGCCGAAGCGGTGCTGCTCGTCCACCACCGCCACGCCGAGATCCTGGAACGCGACGCCCTCCTGGAACAGGGCGTGGGTTCCGACCGCGATCTGGATGCTGCCGTCCGCGAGACCGGCCAGGATGGTCCTGCGCGCGACGCCTTTCTCGCGTCCGGTCAGGAGCGCGATGGTCAGGCCCGCCTGCTCGGCCATGGGGGCGAGGCGCTCGTAATGCTGGCGGGCGAGGATTTCGGTCGGCGCCATCATGGCGGCCTGACGCCCGGCCTCGATGGCGCTCGCCATGGTGAGCAGCCCGACCACGGTCTTGCCCGAGCCCACGTCGCCCTGGAGCAGGCGGAGCATCTTCTTGTCGGAGACGAGATCGTGCCGGATGTCCTCGATGGCCTTGGCCTGCGAGCCGGTGAGGCCGAAGGGCAGGGCGGCCTTCAGCCGCTCGACCAGATGCCCGTCACCGGCATTCACACGGCCTGGCAGGCGCCGCATGCGGCTGCGCACGAGCGCCAGGGCGAGCTGGGAGGCGAGCAACTCGTCATAGGCGAGCCGCCGGCGCGGGGCCGATCTGGCGAGCGCCTCCTCGGAGAGCTGCGAGGCGCTGTCGGGCCTGTGGAGGGCAAAGAGCGCCTGCCGGAAATCGGGCAGGGCGTTCCGGTCGAGCCAAGCCGGATCCTGCCATTCCGGCAGCTGGGGAACCCTTTCGAGGGCGGTGCCGATATACTTGCCCACCATCCGGGAGGAGAGGCCCTCGGTCAGGCTATAGACGGCCTCGACGGCGGGCAGGTCCGCGATGCCGCGCTCGTCCAGGATCCGGTCCGGATGGACCATCTGGCGCCTGCCGTCCCAGAGCTCGATCTTGCCGGAGACATAGCGGCGCTCGCCCACGGGCAGGATCTTTTCCAGGCGGGCCTTCTGGCCGTTGAAGAAGATCAGCGTCACGTCGCCGGTCTCGTCCTCCACCAGGATCCGGTACGGCGCCCGGCGGCCGGGAGGCGGGGCACGGTGGGCCACGACGGTGACGGAGAGCGTCACCGGCTCGCCGATGGGGGCATCCGCGACAGACCCCTTCATCTCGCGGGAGATGCCGCTGGTCGGCACGTGGAACAGCAGATCCATGACACGCGTCGGCTTGCCCGGCTCGCCGAGCAGCCGGTCCAGCAGGGGGGCGATCTTCGGCCCGACCCCGGGCAGGGTGTTGGCCGGGGCGAAGAGCGGATCGAGGATGGAAGGACGCAATGACATTCAAACGGGTGGCAACGGAGAGGGAGATGGTTATATAGCGGCTAGAGCATCGGACCCAAAAGTGGAATGAACTTTTGGGAGCTATCCGATGCTTATCCTTTTTTCGCGGTGAACCGTCGGGTGCGGACCCGGCGGGCCGCACGAGGCACTGAGCCGCCCGAAGGCGACGTTATCTTTCATTGATCGGAGCAATGCCATGAGCGGAACGACACGCAGCAGCGCCGGCCTCGACACCCGGCGCAGGCAGATCCTGTACCGTTCCTGGCACCGGGGCATGCGGGAGATGGACCTGATCATGGGCCGCTTCGCCGATGCCGAGATCGGCGACCTCTCCGAGGAGGATCTCAACGAGTTCGAGCGCCTGATCGAGGTCACCGACCGGGACCTTCTGGGCTGGATCACCGGCGAGATCGAGACGCCCTCGAACTACGACACGCCCCTGTTCCGGCGCCTGAAGGCGTTCCACACCCATACGTCGCCGATCCACAGCTGATAGCCTGGGTAAACGGGGCGACTTCTCCATGACAATCAGCAACCGCATCGTCCTCTCCAGTGACCATGCCGCCATTTCGCTCCGACAGGCCATTGCCGCTCATATTGCGGCCTGTGGCTGGGTCGTGGTCGACATCGGACCGGTAACACCGGAAAGCACCCCCTATCCTAAGCACGGCGAAGCGGCGGCGCGGCTCGTCGCCTCCGGTGATTGCCGTTTTGGCATCGTCCTATGCGGCACCGGCCAGGGCATCATGATGGCAGCGAATAAGGTAAAGGGCATCCGCTGCGGCGTCTGTGCCGATACATTCTCAGCCCGCATGATCCGCCAGCACAACGATGCCAACATGCTGTCGATTGGCGCTCGCGTGGTGGGCGAAGGGCTGGCGCTCGATATCGTGGACGCGTTCCTGACCGCCCAGTTCGAGGGCGGCCGGCATGCGACGCGGGTGGAGATGATCGGGGCACTGGAAGAGTAGCGCCGTTCTTTGCCCTCCCTCTTGCGGGAGGGGAGCCGGATGATCCGGTTGGATGAGACCTTCACGTCATGGCCGGACAAGGCCGGTAATGACATAGAAGGATGATGTTTCCCGAAGAGGAGGCAATCCCCCGTTAATAGGGATGACAGAAGCCCTGGCACCGGACTAAACCATCCCTCTTTTCACTCACCCAACGAACCGGGCCGGAAAGCCCGCGTTTCTTACCCTATGGCCCGACAATCCACCATGAAGCCTGCCCTGACCCGTGCCCTCGATGCCCTCAAGAAAGGCCAAAGCCTGACGCTGTCGAGCGTGCCGGACGGGTTCGACGCGCTTGCCGTCGCCGATCTCGCTCGCGGCCTGTCGGGGCAGGTGGAGGGGCCGGCGGTCCTGGTGCATGTAGCCCGGGACGGGCAGCGGCAGCAGAACTTCGCCAACAGCCTCGCCTTCATCGCACCCGAGGTCGAGATCCTGACCTTCCCGGCCTGGGACTGCCAGCCCTATGACCGGGTGTCGCCCAATGCGGCGATCACGGCGCAGCGCATGACGACGCTGGCGCGCCTTGCCCGCTCCAAGACCTCGGAGGACAAGCCGCGCATCCTCTCGACCACGGTGAACGCCCTGGTCCAGCGCGTGCCGCCCAAGGCCCGCATCGCGGCGGAGACCTTCTCGGCGGCGCCCGGCAACGTGGTCGACACGACGCAGCTGGCCAACTGGCTGGAAACCAACGGCTTCCTGCGCACCGGCACCGTGCGGGACACGGGCGAATACGCGGTGCGCGGCGGAATCATCGATCTGTTCCCCGCAGGCCTGCCCAATCCGGTCCGCCTCGACTTCTTCGGCGACGCCCTGGAATCGATCCGTGCCTTCGACCCGGAGACCCAGCGCACGGTCGGCACCCTCAGGTCCCTCGATCTCGTGCCCATGAGCGAGGTTCAGCTCACCACCGAGAGCATCAAGCGCTTCCGTCAGGCCTATGTGGCGGCCTTCGGTGCGCCGACCCGCGACGACCGGCTCTACGAGGCGATCAGCGAGGGGCGGCGCTATCCCGGTCTCGAGCACTGGATGCCCCTGTTCCACGACCATCTCGATACCCTGTTCGACTACCTGCCGGGCATCCCCGTGGTGTTCGACGCGCTGGCCGACGATGCGGCCGCCGAGCGGCTTGCCCAGGTGAAGGATTATTACGACGCCCGCCGCGAGAGCATGGGACAGAACCAGCCCGGCGTCGCGCCTTACCGGCCGCTCCCGCCCGACGCGCTCTACTTCAAGCCAGACGAATGGTCGGAGCGCACCGGGGAACTGCCGCTCGCACGGCTTACGCCCTTCGCGATTCCCGAAACGCCGGGAAAGCTCGTCATCGATTGCGAGGCACGACAGGGCCGCAACTTCATCGCCGAGCGCGCCGACGAAAACGCCAACGTGTTCGAGGCGGTGGTGCGGTACATCCGCGACCTCCAGGCCGCGAAGAAGCGCGTGATGCTCGGCGCCTGGACTGAAGGCTCCCGCGAGCGCCTCTGCCACGTGCTCCAGGACCACGACCTTCGGCAGACCAAACCCATCGCCCGGTTCTCCGACGCTCTGGCCTATCCGAGGAACGAGATCCCGGTCGGAATCTGGCCGCTGGAATCGGGTTTCGAGACGGCGGATCTCGCCGTCATCAGCGAGCAGGACATTCTCGGCGACCGCCTGGTGCGCCAGAAGCGCAAATCGAAGCGGCCGCAGGACTTCCTGACCGAGGTCGCAGCGCTCACGCCGGGCGACCTCGTGGTCCACGTGGATCATGGCATCGGGCGCTTCGAAGGGTTGAAGACCATCGAGGCCGCGGGCGCTCCCCATGACTGCCTGGAGCTGCATTATGCGGGCGGCGACCGCCTGTTCCTGCC